>NZ_ALVC01000213.1:0-24696 GCF_000293195.2 Sphingomonas sp. LH128 | reverse complement strand
TCCCGCGCGCTGGAGCAGGCCGGGGAGGGTGTCGCCCTGTCCCAGCGTCGAGGTCAGCTGCACGGTCGGCCGCTCGGGCACGCCGGTCAGCGGGCTGACCAGCGGCGTCGCGCCCATGTGGCGGCCGGTGTCGGCCCCCAGCGCGAGCGGGGCGATCGACTGGCTGCGGAATTCGCCCTGCTGGCTGGCGTCGAGCGGCATCGTCGCCGCAGCCTCGACCGCGCTGAAACCGGGGAGCAGCGCCAGCGCAGCGCCGCTCAGGCCCAGCATCGTGGCGAGCCCGCGCAGCCACTTGCGACTGCCAATGTCGGCGGCAAGGTCGGGGGCCAGTTCGATGCGGTGGCACCAGTTCTCGACCCGGGAGCGCAGGGAAGGGCGGGGTGAAGCTTCGTCGTCCCGGACCTGATCCGGGACCGCTGGCCGAGAACGGCCTTGCTCGGCGGGAAACACCAGAAGCACGGCATCGTCGCGCCGCGTGGCCGCAGGCGTCAGCCCGTCCGGGTTCTGAGTTTGAGCGCGATCCTTGCGGTCGCGCTGCTGCGGCTTCAACACCTTCGCGCGGTTCCTTCGTTGCAACCCTTCGGCCCGCACGGCGGACCTCGCGCAATTTCCCTGCCCGAACAAGGTTACGAACATCCTAAGACTGTGGATTCAGGGGGGTCTGCGGGATACCCCGAGTCTTGCGAGCGGCGGGCTGCGGTGCCACATTCACCGGCATAATGGTTCAGCACCGGAACGGCTCGGCATTAAAGGACGCTCCCGGCGCGGTGAAGGCGGTGCTTGGCCCGACCAACACCGGCAAGACACACCTCGCGATAGAGCGGATGTGCGCCCACTCCAGCGGCATGATCGGCTTCCCGCTGCGCCTATTGGCGCGCGAGGTCTACGACCGCGTAGTCAAGATCAAGGGCGAGGCCAGCGTCGCGCTCATCACTGGCGAGGAGCGGATCGAGCCGAAGAACGCCCGCTACCTGCTCTGCACGGCCGAGGCGATGCCCGTGTCCGAACGCTCGATGGCCTTCGTCGCCATCGACGAGGCGCAACTGGCCGCGGATCGCGAGCGCGGCCACGTCTTCACCGACCGCCTGCTGCACGCACGGGGCAGGGAGGAGACGATGATCCTCGGCTCCTCCACCGTCGAGCCGCTGGTGAAGGCACTGGTGCCCGGGGTGGAGGTCGTCACCCGCCCGCGCTTCTCCACCCTGACTCACGCGGGCGCGAAGAAGCTCAGCCGCGTGCCGCCCCGCAGCGCCATCGTCGCCTTCTCGACCGAGCAGGTCTACGCCATCGCCGAGATGCTGCGCCGGTTCCGGGGCGGCGCGGCGGTGGTGATGGGCGCGCTCAGCCCGCAGACGCGCAATGCGCAAGTCGCGCTCTACCAGTCGGGGGAGGTGGATTACCTCGTCGCCACCGACGCGATCGGCATGGGCCTCAACCTCGATGTCGAGCATGTCGCCTTCGCGGGCCTCTCCAAGTACGACGGCCGCCGCCACCGCCGCCTGACGCCGCCCGAGATGGCGCAGATCGCCGGGCGGGCAGGGCGCCACCAGAAGGACGGCAGCTTCGGCACGCTGGCGGGAACGGGCGGCCACGATTCCGAATTCGATCCGGAAGAAATCTACGCGATCGAGGAACACCGTTTCGCGCCGCTGACCAAGCTGTTCTGGCGCGAGCCCGAGCCCCGCTTCGACAGCCTCGCCACCCTGATCGCCGACCTCGAGACGCCGCCGCTGCGCCCCGAACTCGCGCCTGCGCCCGAGGCCATCGACCTTGCCGTGCTCAAGCGCCTCGCGGACGAGGGACCAGTGGCCGACACCGTTCGCGGCTTCGGTCAGGTACGCCGCTTCTGGGACGTGTGCCGCCTTCCCGACTTCCGCCAGCAGGGCGTGGAGACGCATTCGCGCTTCGTCGCGCGGCTGTGGCAGGACCTCCGCAGCGGCGAACTCGGGGCCGATTTCGTCGCCGGGCAGATCGCGCAACTGGACCGCACCGGCGGCGACATCGACACGCTGCAGGGCCGCATCGCCGCGATCCGTTCGTGGGCCTACATCGCCCAGCGTCCCGATTGGGTACTCGCCCGCGACGAAATGGCCGCCCGCGCCCGTGCGGTTGAGGCTCGACTTTCGGACGCACTTCACGGAAAGCTGACGGAACGATTCATCAACCGCAGGACGGCCGTTCTGATGAAGAAGCTGGGACCGGATACCGGACTGCTCTCGGTCCGGCTGGAAGACGAGGAAGTGCTGGTCGAGGGCGAGCACATCGGCTCGCTGCGCGGCTTCACCTTCCAGGTCGATCCCGGCGCGCGCCTGTCTGATCGCAAGCTGCTGCTGGCGGCGGCGGAAAAGCACTTGTCCACGCTGCTCGGCACGCGTGCGGATGCGCTGGTCACGGGCATTCACGAAGGCACCGCCGCGATCACCCTGGCCGACGGCGCGCTTGTCTGGGACGGGCAGAAGCTGGCGAGCCTCGGCCCCGGCCGCTCGCTGCTGACGCCGGTGATGGTGCCCGACCGCGCGCTCGATGCCGTGCCCGACGTGTCGCGCAAGGCGCTCGTCGCCGCGCTGGAAGTGTGGCTGGAGGCGGCGCTGAAGCCGCTCGCCCCGCTCGCCAAGCTGGACGAGGCGAGCCGCGCGACCGACGCCGGGTCGGACTTGCGCGCGCTGCTCATCACCCTGGTCGAGCGCGGCGGCATGACCCCGCGCGAGGAATCGGGGCTGGACCGACTCGACAAGCAGCGCCGCACGATGCTGGCGCGGCTGGGCGTGAGGGTAGGGGCGCTCGACCTCTTCGTGCCCGCCATGCTGCGCACGCCGGTCATCGCGCTGTGGCGGCAGCTGGCGAAAGTTTCGGGCAAGAAAGAGGGCGGAGCGCCCGCTCCCGATATGCCGCCGGTGCTGCCCGCCGGAAACCACCGCCCGCCGCCCGGCTACCGCGCGCTGGGCAAGCAATTGCTGCGCCTCGACATGGCCGAGAAGCTGCTGCGCGAGGCGCATGAAATTCGTGCGGCGGAAAAGCGCGGCAGCTTCGCGCTCGATCCGGCGCGGGCGGTCTCGATGGGACTGACGACCTCCAGCTATGCGCGGCTGCTCCGGCTCGGCGGATTCCAGCCGCTGATGCCGCGCGCGCTGGCGGAAGGGGCGCACGGCCCGCCCGCCCCGGTGCGCTGGCGCTGGCGTCCGCCCCGCCGCCAGGCCGAGCCCGAGCGCGCGGCTCCGGTGCGGCGCGACGGCGCCTTCGCGGCGCTTGCGGACATGGTGCGGTAGGCCGGGTGCGTTAGGGAGGACGGATGGCGACAGGGATGCGCGTCGACAAGCTGCTGTGGTTCCTGCGCCTCGCCAGGACCCGGCCGGTCGCGCAGACGCTGGCCGAAGAGGGCCACATGCGGCTCAACGGCCGCCGCATCGACCGCGCCCACCAGAAGATCGCGGCGGGCGACGTGCTGACGCTTCCGATAGCTGGAGGCGTGCGGGTGATAGAAGTCCTATCCTTGCCCGAACGGCGCGGACCCTATAGCGAAGCTGTCAGCTGCTACAGAGTGCTTGACGGCAGGCCCGTCGATCCCATAGCTGCGCCCGAATCGAATGACGCCTGAAGGAAGGATACCGCACTCATGACGTATGTCGTCACCGACGCCTGCATCAGGTGCAAGTACACGGACTGCGTGGAAGTCTGCCCCGTGGACTGCTTCTACGAAGGCGAGAACATGCTGGTCATCAACCCCAGCGAATGCATCGACTGCGGCGTGTGCGAGCCCGAATGCCCGGCGGAAGCGATCCTGCCCGACACCGAGAGCGGCCTTGAGCAGTGGATGGAGATCAACGCCAAGTATTCGGCGGAATGGCCCAACCTCACCACCCGCAAGGACGCGCCGGACGATGCCGACGCGATGAAGGGCGAGGAAGGCAAGTTCGAAAAGTATTTCTCGCCCGAACCCGGCGAAGGCGACTGATCCTGCTGCGGCGGGCCTTAGGCTCGCCGATCAAAACCCGCAGATTCCCGTGGTTTGCGCTTTGTGCAACAGAGCCACGGAAGACCCATGAGGCGCGAAACGGAAACGTTTACGCGCCTCTGGATTTTTTGGCATATTGCTGCTATATAATCGTTCAACTGCCCGAGCCTTCTGCTCGTTCGGCAGGCATTTTCATTGCGAGGCAGGGTTCGAAAGCAGACGGTTGGGAGAGTGATCTGACCGGGCGCGGAGACGATTCGTCTCCCTGTCGCACCCCCGGTTATCTCCCGATTTGAACAAACTGGAACCCTGCAGGTGAAAGGACGATACATGGCAACCAGGATCGATGCATTCGATGTTGGAGATTACGTCGTTTACCCGAAGCACGGTGTTGGTCGGGTTATTGAGCTGCAGAAGCAGGAAATCGCCGGGATGCAGCTCGAGCTTTACGTGTTGCGGTTCGAGAAAGAGCGCATGACCCTGCGCGTTCCCGTCAACAAGGTCGAATCGATCGGCATGCGCAAGTTGTCTTCGGACAAGACCCTGCGCGAAGCGCTCGATACCCTCAAGGGCAAGCCCAAGGTGAAGCGCACCATGTGGTCGCGCCGTGCCCAGGAATACGAAGCGAAGATCAACTCGGGCGACCTCGTGTCGATCGCAGAAGTGACCCGCGACCTGTTCCGCGCCGACGACCAGCCCGAACAGAGCTATTCGGAGCGTCAGATCTTCGAAGCGGCTTCGTCGCGCCTCGCCCGCGAACTCGCGGCGATGGAAAAGACCGACGAGCAGGCCGCGCTCAAGAAGATCCTCGCGATCCTCAACGAGCACGCGCCCAAATACTACGACACCGCCGAGACCGCCTGATCCTTCAGGCGTTCCACGTGGAACCATGGGGCCGCTTCCGCAAGGGAGCGGCCCCTGTCGTTTGTAGTGCGGCGTTTTCGCGGCGATTGTTCATTGCGCTGTCATCCGGCGCGTGTGAAGCTGAAGGGATGAAGCGTCTTGTCGTCCCCGTCGCCATTCTAATGGCCCTGCCGATGCTTTCGGGCTGCGTGCGCACCGCCGCAAGCATCGTCACCGCTCCGGTACGCGTGGCAGGCAAGGCGGTCGACTGGACCACCACCAGCCAGTCCGAATCCGACGAAAAGCGCGGCCGCGCCCTGCGCAAGCGGGACGAGGAACTGGGCAAGCTCAATCGCAGCTACGAAAAGAACACCCGCGACTGCCAGCGTGGCTCCGAGGCCGCCTGCGACCGTGCGCGCAACGATTACGGCGCGATGCAGGACTTGCGCGAAAAGGCGATCTGATCGCGCGCGGGGAGGGCGATGGTGCCTCCTCCCCATCCTTCGACAAGCTCAGGATGAGCGGGTGGGAGGTTCATAACACCCTTCGCCGAGAGGTTTAAACTACCTCCGCTCACCCTGAGCTTGTCGAAGGGTCACCGCTGAGCCTGCGGAAAGCTCCAGCTCTCAATGCACCGGTGGATCGACCGGCGGCACCTTGCCGACCGGCGACACCGGCTCGCCGGGTTCGCGCGGGGGGAGGGCGTTTTCCGGCAATTCGTCGATCTGCATCGCCGGAGTCGGCACCTTCTCGAGATTGCGCGCGGTCACCCGGATCTGGTCGCCGTCGATCACGATCTCGTTGAAGCTCGGCGGGGTGGAGCGGATGCGCTTCGACAGCGTGCCCGCACCGATCATCCGCAGCGGCCCGGCGGGCGTCTGCTCGGTCAGGTCGAACGGGTCGTGGATATGACCCGAGAGCACCGCCATGACCTTGCGCCCGGCCAGCACTTCCATCGTGCGGGTGCCGTTGATGGTCAGCAGCTTACCGTCCGCGCGGCGCTCGGGCAGCGGGTGGTGGCAGGTGACGAGGACGCGCGTGCCTTCGGGCAGGGCGTCGATCTGCGCCAGCGTCTGCTTCAGGGCATGATCGGTCACCCAGCCGTTCGACCAGGGGAAGCGCTGGTACTGCGCGCGCGTGGTCGTGCGCAGCGGCACGATGGCGAGGTTGGGCAGGTCCAGCTGGGTCTCGACCATCCGCTCGATCGCCTTGAACCGGCGGTAGGGGTCGAAGAAACGCTGGTAGAGGTTGAAGTAGGGGATGTCGTGGTTGCCCACCTCGACCGTCACCGGCACGTCGAGCCCCTGAATCCACTCGCACGCGGCCTGGAATTCGGGGTGGCGGGCACGCATGGTCAGGTCGCCGGTGATCGCGACGGCATGCGGCATCTCACGATCGATGCAGGCCTTGGCCCAGTCGATGGCCTGCTGATCGACCAACCCGAAATGGATGTCGCTCAGGTGGAACAACCGCAACGGACCGTTGTACATCGAGGCCGTCTTGCCGTGCATTATCCGTCGAACTCCTTCGTCGTCACCAGGTCGACCTCGCAGGTGCCCAGTTCGAAAATTTCCTCGGCGGCGCCGTCGAACGGCTCGCCGTCTATCAGCAGGCCCATCGGCTCGCCCGTGGGGCAGACCAGCCGCAGCCTGGGGTGACGGCCAAGTTCGTCGTGCGGGCCGTCGCGAAAGTTCCGGTTGAGCAGGGCGATGCCTTGCCCGGCGTAGTCCCCCAGCGACTCGGCATAATAGCCGTTCGCTCGGAGGCCGTCGTCCTTGGGAACAACCGTGATCGCGGCATAGCCTTCCTCTCGTCCCCCGTCGACCTCCGTACTACCGACCTCGGCGCACATGACTTTCGGGCCGTTCGCGGACTGGGCGATCGCCTCGCGCGTCGAGGCGACGAAATCGATCACGTTCATCGCGCGCATCGCCTCGCGCACTTCGTTCCAAACCGTCCCCGGCCCGGCGAGCGCGCCGGTGAGGCCGATGCCGTGGCGGGAGACGATCACCGGCGGACGCAACGTGCTCAGCGCCGCGCCGGAAAGTCGCGCGACGATCTCGGGCGCAGGTACGTCGCCGTGCATGCGCTTGGCCAGCAGGTTCATCGTCCCGCCCGGCAGCACCAGCACGGCACCGCCCCAGCCATAAGCCTCCATGACCACCGAGTGCGTCGTGCCATCACCGCCGAATACCGCCAGCATATCCACGCCCGCCGCATCGAGATCGGCGGGCTGAGGGGCGGGATCGTCGGGAAAGCGCAGCACCCGGTCAGGGCCGAGGCCAGCCGCCTCGAAGGCCGCGAGCAGTTCCTCCACCGCCGCGTCGTTGTTGCTGCCGCTGGCCGCGTTGCAGACGAGCCAGACCTTTGCCGAAGATGTGCCGTTTGAAGTCATGCCCGCACAAGCGCCCGAGCCGGGGCAGGGTTCCCCGCCGAAGCTCCCTTCAAACGCGCCCGCTGAAGACCAGCCAGGCGGACACGCCATTGAGCGCGGTATAGAGCGCATAAAGCAGCGCCCAGCCGGTCGACCCCGACGCCGCGACGATCATCACGCCGACCAGCATTACGAACTCGACGATGAGGCTCAGCCGCCCGCCAAGCGCCTGGAAGAACCACGGCACATGCATCAGCATCGGGTGGTTGCTTTCGAGCAGCGCCTTGTGCGCGGCGAAATTGACGATTCCGAGGCAGAATACGAGGATCAGGGGGGTCATGTGCGGCCAGTCTATCGACTGCGCGGCGGCAGCGCCACCGCCTTGCGCACGATTCGATCGCCCGTGGCGCACGACGCGTCATCATCTTGCATGTCGTTCGTCGACTACAAATGTCGTTGGTCCGTCCGCCTGGGCCTTCGTCGGATCACTTCTGTCCGCAATCGACCTTCGCGTGATCGTGTGCCGGGTGTGAGGCACATCACACTCATCGAGCCGGACGGAACACAGTTCTTCCCCACGGCTCACACCGTGAGGAGGAAAATACCATGTTCAAGACCGCACCCAAGACCGCCATCTTCGCCGCCGCAGCCCTCTGCACCGTCGGCCTGTTCTCGGCCCCGGCCGCCTTCGCCAAGAGCGTCGAAGTCCGCTACGCCGACCTCGACCTCGGCACCGTCGAAGGGCAGGGCATGCTGCAGAAGCGCATCAACAAGGCCGCCCGCAGCGTCTGCCGCGTCAGCCGCCCGACGACGGGCACGCACATCGACAGCAACGTCGACACCGAGTGCTACCGTCAGGCCCGCCTGAACGTGCAGCAGCAGGTCGCCGCCGCGATCGACAAGGCCGACGACACCCGCCTCGGCGGCTAAGGCTTAAACCCCATCAATCCAGGTCCCAAAAGAAGAAAAGACCCGGAAAAATCCTGATGGCGGGCTTAGCGGCCCGCCATTTTCTTTACGCCGGGAAGATACGTTCGACCGATCCGCAAGGCCTCTCCGTCCGCCGTTTCCGCCGACCAGACGCCTAGTCCCTCATGACGCAAGCCCGAAACGTGGCTGCGTTGCAGGATGCAGCTGCGATGGATACGGATGAACCGCTCGGGGTCGAGGCGCTCCTCCAGACTGGTGATGGTCTGGAGCAGCAGGTAGCTTTGCGTCCCCACATGCAGCCGCACGTAATCGCGCTCGGCATCGATGCGCTGGACCTCGGCGGCGGGCACACGCACCAGTTCGGATCGGTGCGGCACCCAGAATTCGTCGAGCCACTGGCTGAGCGCCGGAACCTGCGCCCGCTCGCCCCGGCGCGACACCACGCGGGTCACCGCGCGCTGCAGGCGATCAGGCGCCACCGGCTTGAGGACATAGTCCACCGCATCGAGATCGAAAGCCTCGACCGCGAACTCATCGTGCGCGGTCACGAAGATCACCGCCGGAGCGTCCGGCCGGCCGCCCAGCGTGCGCGCCACGGTGAGCCCGTCGGTCTCCGGCATCGTCAGGTCGAGCAGCACCAGATCGGGCGCCAGCGCATCGATCAGGCGCAACGCGGCCTGGCCGTCGCTGGCGGTGCCGATCACGGAGATGCCCTCGATCCGGGAGCAGATCACCTGCATGCGCTCGACCGCCAGCGGCTCGTCGTCGACGATCAGGGTGCGCAGGGGAGCGGCGGGCGCCGCGCCTTCGGGCTCAGACATTACCCGCCTCCAGCGGCATGCGCAGGATCGTCGCGAAACCGCCGTTCGGGCGCTTGCCGTAGGAGATCGTCGCAGCCTCCCCGTAACGCGCCCGCAGGCGGTCGCGCACGTTGTTGAGGCCGATGCCGCAGCCCTCGGTCTTGATCTTCAACTCGCCGCTCATCTCTCCGGGTCCATCATCATGGACGGCGACGACGAGCTGACCGCCCTCGCGCCGCGCCTCGATGGCAATGGTCACCGGCCGCTGCGTCGCGGCGACGGCGTACTTCACGGAATTCTCGACGAGCGGTTGCAATATCATGCCCGGAACTTTCGCTTCGAGAACGGCCTCGTCAATATCGATATGCGTTAGCAATCGATTGGGGAAGCGGACCGCCTCGATCGCGAAGTAAAGGCGCTGCAGCTCTATCTCGTCAACCAGCGAAAGATCGTTGGTGGGATCACCTGACAAAGTGCGGCGGTAGAACGTCGACAGCGTCTGGATCATCTCTTCGGCATCGTCCTGCCGTCCGACCATGACCAGCGCCGACAGCGAATTGAGCGTGTTGAACAGGAAGTGCGGATTCACCTGATAGCGCAGCGAACGCAGTTCGGCCTGTTCGGCGGCGCGGCGGTATTCGCCCTCGCGCCGTTCTGCCGCGCGGGCCTCCTCGGCCTTGGCGAGCGCGAAGTAGAGCGCCACCCACGCGAGCACGAGGAAGTAGCGTCCGAACGCCGTGTCGGCGATGTTCGCCCAGCGCCCGAAATTGGCGCCGAGGGCAGAGTTGGTCTTGATCGTGATCGCCGAGGAATGCTGCGGCTGGGCTGCGCCGCTTTCCTCGCTCGGCGCATCCGTCGGCTCGTCCGGAACCTCGCTGGAGCCAGGTGCTGGCGGGGCGGGGGGAGCGGGCGGCGGCAGGATCTTGGGCAGGTCCACCAGGATGTTGCCGGCCTCGTCCTGCGTGATGCGCACGTTGCCCGCAGCCACCGCTGCCGCATCTTCCTCGCTGCCGTAGGCTGCCGGGCGTTCTATGTCGGAGAAGATCACATCGTTGACGATGCTGAGCACCAGCGACAGCGGGAACGCGCCGATCAGCACGATGGCGAAGCGGACCCGGCCCGATTTGCGATCCAGCAACTGGAGCAGCGGCCAGACGGCGGCCATCACCAGCATCGAGACGATGCAGATCGTCAGGCGCCGCGACAGGAACGACCAGTCGAGGTCGAACCCCATGACCAGACCGCGCAAGCTGGCCACGATGAAGTAGCAGGCCCACAAGGCCGCCAGCGACAAGAGGACGAGCCGCGCCGGAACGCGGGGAGGGGGTGCTGCTTCGAACATTACCGCCCGGTCTAGCGCGAAAACGGTTCGTCGCACCACACCTTCCATCGGACGGAGATTGTCGTTGGTCGAAGGGGGGTGGCTAGCCGAAGGGGCTTCGACAAGCTCAGCCTGAGCGGAGTGGAGAGCGGACTCTATATTCCGCTCGGGCTGAGCTTGTCGAAGCCCCCTCCTCATCAGGAGAAGGGGGCAATCGGTTACGCCAGCAAGTGTTCCTCGGCGATCTTGGTCTTCCACACCGGCGGGGCCAGCGTGTGGACGTTCTTGCCTTCGGAATCGACGGCCACGGTCACCGGCATGTCCTGCACAGTGAACTCATAGATCGCCTCCATGCCGAGGTCCGCGAAGCCGACGACCTTGGCTTCCTTGATCGCGCGGGCGACGAGGTAGGCCGCGCCGCCTACCGCCATCAGGTAGGCCGACTTGTGCTTGGCGATGGACTCGGTCGCCGCCGGGCCGCGCTCGGACTTGCCGATGCTGGCGAGCAGGCCGAGGTCGAGCATGGTGTCGGAGAACTTGTCCATGCGCGTCGCGGTGGTCGGGCCGGCGGGGCCGACGACTTCCTCGCGCACCGGATCCACAGGGCCGACGTAGTAGATCACGCGGCCCTTGAAATCGACCGGCAGTTCCTCGCCCTTGGCCAGCATGTCGGCGATGCGCTTGTGCGCGGCGTCGCGCCCGGTCAGCATCTTGCCGTTGAGTAGCAGGCGATCGCCCTGCTTCCAGCTCTGGACTTCCTCAGCGGTCAGTGTGTCGAGGTTGACCTTGATCGCTTCCTTGCTGGGCTTCCACTCGACCTTGGGCCACTCGTCGAGGTTCGGCGTCTCGAGGAAGCTCGGGCCGGAACCGTCCAGCGTGAAGTGCGCGTGGCGGGTGGCGGCGCAGTTCGGGATCATCGCGACGGGCTTGCCCGCGGCATGGCACGGCCAGTCGAGGATCTTGACGTCAAGGATCGTGGCAAGGCCGCCGAGGCCCTGTGCGCCGATACCCAGCGCGTTGACCTTATCGAAGATCTCGATGCGCAGCGCCTCGATGTCGTTCTGCGGGCCGCGCTGCTTGAGCTGGGCCATGTCGATCGGCTCCATCAGGCTCTGCTTGGCGAGCTTGACGCAATGCTCGGCGGTGCCGCCGATGCCGATGCCCAGCATTCCCGGCGGGCACCAGCCGGCGCCCATCTGCGGCAGCATCTCGATGACCCAGTCGACGATGGAATCGCTGGGATTCATCATCTTGAACTTGGACTTGTTCTCAGACCCGCCGCCCTTGGCCGCGACGTCGACCGAGATCTTCGATCCCGGGACCATCTCCACCGACAGCACGCAAGGCGTGTTGTCCTTGGTGTTGCGGCGTGTGAAGGCGGGGTCCGCCAGCACCGAGGCGCGCAGCTTGTTCTCGGGGTGGTTGTAGGCGCGGCGCACGCCGTCATCGACGACGTCCTGCAGGCTGCGGTCGGACTCGAGGCGGCAGTTCTGGCCCCACTCGATGAAGACGTTGACGATGCCGGTGTCCTGGCAGATCGGGCGGTGACCCTCGGCGCACATGCGGCTGTTGGTCAGGATCTGGGCGATGGCGTCCTTGGCCGCCGGGCCCTGCTCCGCTTCGTAGGCGTCGCCCAGCGCGCGGATGTAATCCATCGGGTGGTAGTAGCTGATATACTGCAATGCGTCGGCGACGGACTCGATGAGGTCCTCTTCGCGGATGGTCACCATTTCTGTCATGGAATTCTCCGGTCTTCTTGGCCCGATCTGGCGGATAACGTCGGATTTTTGCCGCTCCATAAGCCGCATGGGCGTGATCGTCAAAGTGCTTGATCGGATCGACGGGCGTTGTTTCATGGGGCTTGGCCTGAGAGGCCGGTTCGCATAGAAGCGGCCCCATAGTGTCGTCTTCGCGATTGCAGCGATCTGCCGCAAGCCCCGCGAGCGAGTGAGGGAATACACGAATGACCTTGACCGAGGACCGGTCGGCTCCTGCCACCGACTTTTCTGCCGCCCGTCGCGCCATGATCGTCAGCCAGCTGCGCACCAGCGGCGTGAACGAGCCCTGGGTGCTGGAAGCGATGGCCGGTGTTCCACGTGAAAACTTCGTGCCCGCCGAACTGCGCGACGCCGCCTATATCGACCGCGCCGTGCCGCTGGGCGATGGCAAGTTCCTCGGCGCCCCGCTGGTGCAGGGCAAGATGCTGCAGGAAGCCGCTCCGGCAAAGACTGACAAGGCGCTGCTCGTCGGCGACGGCGAAGGCTACCTCGCCACGCTGCTGCGTCCGCTGGTCGGCTCGCTCGGCGCCGTGGCGCCTGCCGCTGCCGGTGAAGCCGCTTCAGGCGAATACGACCTCATCGTCATCGACGGCGCCATCGAAGTGCTCCCCGATGCCCTCTCCGCACGTCTCGCCGAGGGTGGCCGCGTGGTTACCGGCGTGACCGAGCGCGGCGTGACCCGCCTTGCGGCCGGTACAAAGGCGGGCGGCGTGACCTCGCTGCTGCCGCTGGCGGAGCTGGGGATTCCCGTGCTTCCCGAATTCGCCGCTCCCAAACGCTGGAGCTTCTGAGCATGGCCCGGATCGCGTGGCGTTCCGGGCTGCTCGCGGGGGGATGTCTGATACTGACGGCCGGCGCGCCTGCGCGGGCCGACACCCTGCGCGATGCGCTCGTTTCCGCCTATCAGACCAATCCCACGCTGGAATCGGCGCGCGCCCAGCAGCGCGCCACCGACGAAGGCGTGCCGATCGCCAGGGCTGCAGGGCTACCCAGCCTCAGCACGACCGAAACTTACACCAAGAACCTGAAGCAAAGCGAAAACTCGCTCACGGCTCCGTCGAAGATATTCACCGCGGATGCCCAACTGGGCGTGCCGATCTATTCGGGCGGCGCGGTCAGGAACCGGGTCAAGGCTGCCAAGATCCGCGTCGGCGCCGGTCAGGCCGATCTGCGCGGCACCGAGGCTTCGGTCTTCTCGCAAGTCGTCGCGGCGTACATGGACGTGATCCGCACGGAAGCGATCGCCGGACTTAACCGCAAGAACGTGGCGGTTCTCCAGACCAACCTCGATGCGACCAACGACCGGTTCCAGATCGGCAACCTCACGCGCACCGACGTCGCCCAATCGCAGTCGCGCCTAGCGACTGCGAAGAGCGACCTGCTGACGGCGGAAGCCAACCTTGCCGCCGCGCGCGAAACCTACATCCGGTTCGTCGGTCATGCACCCGAAGCGCTCGACGCGCCGCCGCCGCTGCCGAACCTGCCCGCCAACGCCAGCGAAGCGGCGACGATCGCGCTCGATGCGAACCCGGACATCATCGCTGCACGCGAACGCAGCAAGGCCGCGGACAAGGACATCGACGTTGCGGGCGCCAGCCGCCTGCCGACGCTGCGGCTCTTCGGCCAGGGTACGTACAACAACTACTTCAACACGCTGGCGCGCGGCGCGGTGAACGCGAGCGTGGCGCAAAGCGATTCGTCTGCGCAGGCCGGGGCGCAGCTGTCGATCCCGATCTTCCAGGGTGGCCTTCCCGCCGCGCAGCGTCGCCAGGCACAGGCGACGGCTTCGGCCACGCTGGAGCAGGAAATCGCCACCGAACGCGACGTGATCGCGCAAGTCCGCTCGGCCTTCACCTCCTACGTCGCCTCCAACGACCTGATCCGCTCCTCGCAAGTCGCGGTGGATGCGGCGACGCTGAGCCTAGAAGGCGTGAAGGCGGAGAATTCGGTGGGTCGGCGCACGATCCTCGACATCCTCAATGCCGAGCAGGAATTGCTGAACGCGCAGGTCACGCTGGTGACGGCGCGGCGCAATGCCTACGTCGCCGGGTTCTCCCTGCTCGCGGCGATGGGCAAGGCCGAGGCGCGCGATCTGGGCCTCGACGGTGGCACCCTCTACGATCCCGACGTCAATTACGAACGCGTGCGCGGCAAGTTCTTCGACTGGGACGACGACGATGCGCCGGTGGCCCGGTCCACGCGCACCGTTGACACGCCGGTGCAGGACGGCAACATTCCCGCTTCGCAGGAGCCCTGATCCCGTTTGCGGATAAGGACTTGGATGCGCGGGACTACAGGGATTTAGGCAGATGCGTCAGAACGGTGAACCTTCGGTCGAGGAGATCCTCCAGTCGATCAAGCAGGTCATCGCGCGCGATTCCCGCCTCGAAACCCGTACCAGCCGCACCGAACGCCTGATGCGCGAGCCGGAACCGCTCTACGCCGACGAGGATGAGGACGATGTCCTCGAACTCCAGGAAGCCTCGCAGATTACCGCAGCGGGCGAGACCGACGAAGGCCCGTTGCTGCACGATCAGGCGCGCGATTCGATGCGCGAATCGCTCGCCGCGCTCGCCATGCTGTCCGAGCCCGGCGCGCAGCCGCAGATCGTCCGTTCGGGAGAAACCTCGCTGGAGGCGCTCGCCAAGGAGCTTCTCCGCCCGGCACTGACCGAATGGCTTGACCGCAACCTGCCGGCTATGGTCGAACGCCTCGTCGCTGCCGAAATCGCGCGGATCGTCGGCAAGAAGGGATGATGGGGCTTCGACAAGCTCAGCCTGAGCGGCGTTGAGAGGTTTACAACTACACCCGCTCACACTGAGCTTGTCGACGGGTCACGGATGAGCCTGTCGAAGCCCCATCGCCCGGACGGGCTGGACCTCAAGGCCCACACTTCCTACCTTCACCGGGTATGCCGAAACCCGATCCCGCGCTGCTCGATCCCGCGCGCTACCCGTTTTCCTGCCGCATCGAGCCGCGCTTCGGCGATCTCGACGTCAACATGCACATCAACAACGTGGCGATGGCCGGATTCCTCGAGGATGGCCGCGTGCGCTTTCACCGTGCCAGTCGCTATCGCGAGGGACTTGTCGGTCTGTCCTCGATGATCGTCAGCATCGGCATCGAATATCTCGGCGAGGCGCACTATCCCGATGCCCTGACCGTCCATACCGCCATCGAGCAGGTCGGGCGTTCCAGCCACGGCCTCGTCCAGTTGGTGACGCAGGACGACCGGATCGTCGCGTTCTCCCGCTCCACGATGGTAACGGTCGGCGAGGACGGCCCTGCGCCGATGCCAGCCACTTTCGCCAGCCAGACCGAGGAATGGAAACTGCGGCCATGAGCCACCACGCCATCGCCAAGGCCGAGGAAGCCTTCGCCAAGACCGGCAGCGACATGATCCGCCGCCACATCTTCATATGCGCCGAACCGCAAAAGGGCGAATGCTGCTCGCCCGAGAAGGGGCAGGCCGCGTGGAAGTTCCTCAAGAAGCGGCTCAAGCAGCTCGGGCTGGACGGAAAGGGCGGCGTGGCCCGTACCAAGGCGGACTGCCTGCGCATTTGCCACGCCGGGCCGGTCGCGGTCGTGTGGCCGGACGGAGTCTGGTATCACTCGTGCGACGAGGACGTGCTGGAGCGGATCATCCAGCAGCACCTCATCGGCGGAGAGCCGGTCGAGGAATTTCGGCTGCACGCGCCCGGAGGTTGAGGCCCACCCCGTCCGGCTAGTTCGCTACGCTCTCAAGCCTCCCGGCCCTCCCGCAAGCGGGAGGGCTGACGCACATCTCCCCTCCCGCTTGCGGGAGGGGCAGCGAGACTTGGGCCGCAGGCCCTAGTCGCAGCGGGGTCGGCACGCAGCCCGCCCCTTACTTGTAAGGATCATCATCCTCGAGCGGATCGACGATCGCCTCGTCATGCCCGGTCCCGCTCGACAGGAAAGCAAGCCCCATCAGCGCCGAGGCCAGCAGCATGGTGAAACCGATGCCGAGCGCGGTCGCGATGTAGAAGTGGATCGAGACCATCCCGTTGGAGCGATACAGCAGGATTATCGACCCGATCACCAGCCCGACCGTGATCGTCATCATCCAGCGCATGATGCGCAGGTAGCGCGCCCAGGCATGGGCAGCCTTGCCGGGATCGTCGAGGGGCGAAGACGGTATCATCGCGCCCTATCTGGGCCTGACGGCGTCTCATCGCAAGCATGACGTGACGAGTCCGACGCGGCTGTGATACGCTCCGCCCCGGGGGCAAGCTGCGGGAACAGAGGCTCCTTTCAGGAACAGGGAGAGCTGACGATGACCATCGGTCGAATTATCGAAGGCCGCGATGCCGTAGTCACCTGCGACGTTGCCATGACCGTGCGCGAGGCCGCCGGAATCCTCGCCGAAAAGAGAATCGGCGCAGTGCCGGTGATGGAAAACGGCGAAATCGCCGGGATCTTCTCCGAGCGCGACGTAATCTACAAACTGCGCGAACTGGGCGCCGACATGCTCGACATGCCGCTCGGCCACATCATGACCGCGCTGCCTGTGACCATCGAGCCCGAAACCTCGGTCATGGCGGCGCTGTCGCTGATGACCCGCCGCCGCATTCGCCACCTGCCCGTGGTGAAGAACGGGCGCATGGTCGGGTTCGTATCGATCGGCGATCTGGTGAAATATCGGATCGACAAGATCGAGAACGAGGCTGCCGCGATGCGGGATTACATCCAGACGGCGTAAGGGCTTCGACAGGCTCAACCTGAGCGGAGTTGAAGGTGTGGCACCACGTCCGCTCACCCTGAGCCTGTCGAAGGGTCACCCCGAGCTTGTCGAAGGGTCAGGCCGCGCCTACATCGGACGCATGGAACAGCAGACCGTGACTCTCAGCCCCTCGGCCGCCGCGCGCGTCGCCGCGATCGCGAGCAAGCAGGGCAAGCCCGCAATCCTGCGGCTTGCCGTCGAAGGCGGGGGCTGCTCGGGCTTCCAGTACAAGTTCGGCCTCGCCGACGCCCCCGACGCGGACGACAGGGTGGCGGAGACCGACGGGGTGAAGCTCCTCGTCGACTCGGTCAGCCTCGACCTCGTCCAGGGCTGCGTGGTGGACTTCGTGGAATCGCTGGGCGGCGCGGCATTCCGGGTGGAGAATCCGAACGCGGCGGCAGGCTGCGGCTGCGGGTCCAGCTTCTCGGTATGAGGATCTCCACCTTCAACATCAACGGCGTCAAGGCACGCCTGCCCCGTCTGCTCGAATGGCTCGAGGAAACCCGTCCCGCCGTCGCCTGCCTGCAGGAGATCAAGACGCAGGACGAAGGCTTCCCGATCGCCGAGTTCGAGAAGCTGGGCTACAAGGGCATCTGGCACGGCCAGAAGGGCTTCAACGGCGTCGCCATCCTCGCCGACGGGGAAATGCCCGTCGAAGTCCAGCGCGGCCTCGATGGCGAGCCCGAGGACGAACATTCGCGTTATCTTGAGGCGCAGGTCTTCGGTGTGCGGATCGTGTGCATCTACCTGCCCAACGGCAATCCGCTGCCCGGCCCCAAGTTCGACTACAAGCTGCGCTGGATGGAACGCCTGCGCCGCCGCATGGACGTGATCAAGGCCGAGGAAGTGCCGGCCATCATCACCGGCGACTACAACGTCATCCCGACCGACCGCGACGTCTGGACGCCCTCTGCAATGGCCTCCGACGCGCTGATGCAGCCGGAATCGCGGGACGCCTACTTCCGCCTCCTCGGAGACGGCTGGACCGACGCGCTCGCCACGCACAACCCGCGCGGCGGGGTGTGGACCTACTGGGACTATCAGGCAGGCGCCTGGCAACGCGACCACGGCTTCCGCATCGACCACTCGCTGCTCTCGCCCGAACTGGCGGACCGGCTGGCAGCGTGCGGTGTCGACAAGGTTCATCGCGGGCGGGAAAAGGCCAGCGACCATGCGCCTGTGTGGGTCGAACTGAAGGCCGCCTGAAACAAAAAATCCTCCCCGTCGCGAAGTGATGGGGAGGGGGACCGCCGACGAAGTCGGTGGTGGAGGGGAAAACCCCTCCGTCAGCCCTGCGGGCTGCCACCTCCCCATTCCTACGGAACAGGGAGGATAAAGCAGCTGCTTCCTACCCAAATCCGCCGTCACCCTGAACTTGTTTCAGGGGCCATCAGGCCGATCGCCCATTTCGTGAGCGGCTAAATCGAAGGTGCGGTTTTCGCCTTCCGGCTTCGGCGCCAGCTGCCCGATGGATCCTGAACCAAGTTCAGGATGACGAAGGCAGGGGCGAAACGTCGGCGTCTCCCTCATAGGCCCCAACCCGCTCAGGCTGAGCTTGTCGAAGCCCCCCGAGGCCGAGCGCTGCGGCCTGCCATGCTTCGGCAGCCCGAACGCGCCATCACCACCGTCCCACCCCGAAATCACCGGTATCGCCAAGCCGATCGCCCTAACTTCAGTCCGTTACAGTAGCTTGCCTTGACCAAAATCAAGGTTGGCACAGGCCACGTTCATGTATAACAGAAGCCCCAAAGCCGGGAGATTCATGGGTTTTGCCCATGGCTCGCAACCGGTACGGGGGATACCAGGATACCATTCGGTCTGATAGACCTCCTGCCGCACCTCCGGCAGAGAGGGTTGTCGAAAGCAAGGCAAGGGCAAACATGGCAGAAACAGAGGGCGTAAGGCGGCGCGATTTCATCAACATCGCCGCAGTCAGCGCTGCAGGCGTTGCAGGAATCGGGATCGTCGTCCCGCTCGTGAGCCAGATGTCGGCATCGGCCGACGTTCTCGCGGCATCTTCCACCGAAATCGATATCTCGGCGATCCAGCCCGGACAGGCGATCAAGGCGGTGTTCCGCAAGCAGCCCGTCTTCGTGCGCAACCTGACCCCGCATGAGATCGAGGCCGCCAACAAGGTCGATGTCGCCTCGCTGCGCGATCCCCAGACGCTGGAGGAGCGCACCAAGGAGGGCAAGGAGAACTGGCTCATCACCATGGGCGTGTGCACCCACCTCGGCTGCGTGCCGCTGGGCGCCGGCGAAGGTGAAGTGAAGGGCGAGTTCGGCGGCTACTTCTGCCCCTGCCACGGTTCCGCCTACGATACGGCGGCGCGCATCCGCAAAGGCCCCGCGCCCAAGAACCTCGAGGTGCCGAAGTACGAGTTCTCGTCCGACACCGTCGTCAAAATCGGCTGAGCCCAAGAGAGAGGATCAAGAACATGAGCTTTCCCTGGGCAAAGCACTACACCCCCGCGCATCCCTTCATGAAGTGGATGGACGACAGGCTGCCGATCCCGCGCCTCGTCTACAATGCCGTGGGTGGTGGCTACGAGGTTCCGCGCAACCTCAACTATTTCTGGAACTTCGGTTTCCTTGCGGGGCTCTGCCTCGTGCTGCAGATCGTCACCGGCATCGTCATGGCCATGCACTACGCGGCCAATACCGCCGTGGCGTTCGACACCATCGAGATGACCGTGCGCGACGTGAACTGGGGCTGGCTGATGCGCTATGCGCATGCAAACGGTGCCTCGGCCTTCTTCGTCGTCATCTACATCCACATCTTCCGCGGCTTCTACTACGGCTCGTACAAGGCGCCGCGCGAAATGGTGTGGCTGCTGGGCGTGGTGATCTTCCTGCTGATGATGGCCACCGCCTTCATGGGCTACGTGCTTCCCTGGGGCCAGATGAGCTTCTGGGGCGCCAAGGTCATCACCGGCCTGTTCGGCGCGATCCCCTTCGTGGGCGAGCCGTTGCAGCAGTGGCTGCTGGGCGGTTTCGCGCCTGACAACGCTGCGCTCAACCGCTTCTTCTCGCTGCACTATCTGCTGCCCTTCGTGATCCTGGGCGTGGTGATCCTGCACATCTGGGCTCTGCACATCCCCGGCTCGTCGAACCCGACCGGCGTGGAAGTGAAGTCCAGCTCGGACACGGTGCCGTTCTACCCCTTCTACGTCGCCAAGGACGGCTGGGCGATCGGCGTCTTCGCGATCCTCTTTGCGATCGCGGTGTTCTACTTCCCCAACGCGCTCGGCCACCCGGACAACTACATTCCGGCGAACCCGATGAGCACGCCCGCGCACATCGTGCCCGAATGGTACTTCTGGCCGTTCTACGCGATCCTCCGCGCCTTCACGCAGGACTTCTTCTTCATCCCGGCCAAGCTGATGGGCGTGCTCGCCATGTTCGGCGCAATCCTGGTGTGGTTCTTCCTGCCCTGGCTCGACAAGTCGCCGGTGCGTTCGGGCGGCTACCGTCCGCTGTACCGCAAGTTCTTCTTCTTCGGCCTGATCCCGGCGATGCTGGTGCTGTTCTACTGCGGCGGCGCCGCGGCGGCGGAGCCCTACGTGATGATCTCGCAGCTGGCGGCGCTCTACTACTTCGCGCACTTCCTCATCATCATCCCGGTGGTCTCGGCGATCGAAAAGCCGCTGCCGCTGCCGTTCTCGATCACCGAATCGGTGCTCGGCAAGGATGACGAGGCCGTACTCGACGTTTCCGCCGCCCCGGCTTCGGCCGTCTGATCCAGCCAGAACGAAAGACGAAAGACATGGCACGCATTCTCTCGATCCTCGTCGGGCTGTTCTTCACGGTCGCGCTGGCGTGGTCGTTCGGCAAGGGCGCCTACACGCAGATCACCGAACCGCCCGCAGCGACTGCCGAGCACGAGTTCCACCTGCACCCCAAGGAACTCCACCTCGCCAGCGACGGCCCCTTCGGCAAGTTCGACAAGCAGCAGCTGCAGCGCGGCTTCCAGATCTACAAGGAAGTCTGCTCGGCCTGCCACTCGCTCAGCCACGTCGCCTTCCGCGACCTGGCGGCGCTGGGCTATTCCGAAGGCCAGGTGAAGGCCATCGCGGCGGGCTTCCAGGTCCCCGGCGTGGACCCCACCACCGGCGAGGCGAACACCCGTCCGGGCCTGCCGACCGACTACTTCCCCAAGCCCTTCGCCAACGACACGGCCGCGCGCGCCGCGAACAACAACGCGATCCCGCCCGACCTCTCGCTGATGACCAAGGCGCGCCACGAAGGCGGCCCCTACGTCTACTCGCTGCTGACCGGCTTCCAGGCCCAGCCCGCCGCGTTGCTCAAGGAGTTCCCGGACGCCAAGACGCCTGACGGCCTGCACTACAACCCGTACTTCGCGAACCTCAACCTCGCGATGGCGCCGCCGCTGACTGCCGACGGCCAGGTGGAATACAGCCCGGGCAACCCGAAGCCGACGGTCGACCAGATGGCGAAGGACGTCTCGGCCTTCCTCGTCTGGACCGCCGAACCGAAGCTGGAGAAGCGCAACCAGACCGGCCTTGCCGTGGTGCTCTTCCTGATCTTCGCGACGGTGCTGGGCTATATGTCCTACCGCAACATCTGGGCGGGCAAGAAGCACTGATCCAAGAAGCGCTGACGTAAGCGCTTCCACCTGCTAAGGGCTCCGGCGCCCCGCCATCCACGGTGATGGCGGGGCGCTTTGCTTATGAGCTGCCGGAGATGCAAAAGTGACCGTCGAAGACCTCCGCCAGCTGGTGCGCACGATCCCCGACTTCCCCAAGCCCGGAATCCTGTTCCGCGACGTCAGCACCCTGATCGGCGACGGCCCCGGCTTCGCAGCGGCGGTGGGGCACATGGCGGACCGTGCCGAAGCGGCCGGGGCCGAGGTGATCGCCGGGATCGAGGCGCGCGGCTTCGTGTTCGGCGCGGCGATGGCGGCGCGCATGGGCCTGCCCTTCGTGCCGGTGCGCAAGCCGGGCAAGCTGCCGGTCCCGGTCCTCGCGATCGACTATGCGCTGGAATACGGCACAGACACGCTGGAGGTCGATCCGGGCGCGGTGCCGGACGGCGCCCGCGTGGTGGTGATCGATGATCTCATCGCTACCGGCGGCACGGCACTGGCGGCGGTGGAACTGTTACGCCGGGCAGGGGGTGAGGTGGTGCATTCGCTCTTCGCCATCGACCTGCCTGACCTCGGCGGCGCGCAGCGGCTGCGCGATGCAGGCGTTCCGGCCGAGGCGCTGATGGCCTTCGAGGGGCATTGAGGCGCTAAGGGAAAAAGCCCGCCCCTGCCCCCTCCCGCAAGCGGGAGGGGAATGAGAGGTCGGGTTTCCCCCTCCCGCAAGCGGGAGGGGCAGCGAGACTTAGTCCGCAGGACTTAGTCGCAGCGGGGTGGGAGGGTGGACCTGCCGCTCAGGCCGCCACCGTCTCCTTGGCCTTCTTCCCACCCTTCTTCGGCCCGCCTTCCGGCTCCTCCAGAAGCGTTTGCACCGCCTTCGAGGTGACGACGGTGCCCAGTTCGGTCAGCGCAAAGAAGTTCGCCTCGATGTCGGCAAGATCGTAAAGGTAGTTCACCATGACACCGTGGGCCTGCTTCTGCCCGTTGGCGGAGAGGTCGGCGTTGGCATGCACCGCCTCCAGCCGCGCACCATTGCCGAGGTGGAAGCGCGCCACCGGATCGAGCGGCTGCCCGCCCTTCTTCGCCTCGACCAGGTAGCGCGCTGCCAGCCTGCGCAATTCCTGCGCGCCGGGGACCGGGGCATCGGCGTCCTGCTCCTTCGCCAGCCACTTGGCAAAGCCCGGCACCGGTGAAAGCGTGGCGAACGTCTTGAGGTGCGGCAGTTCCTCCTTGAGCAGGCCCACAACACGCTTGATCAGGTGGTTGCCGAAGGGAATGCCCTTCAGCCCCACCTGACAGTTGCTGATCGAATAGAAGATCGCGCAATTCGCCTCGCGCGGGGCGATCGTCTCACGCTCCTCGGAGATGATCTCGTGGATGGAGCCGGGAATCTGCTGCGTCAGCGCGACTTCGACGAAGATCAGCGGATCGTCCTGCATCTGCGGGTGAAAGAAGCCGTAGCAGCGCCGGTCGACCGGCTCGACCCGGCGGCGAAGGTCGTCCCAGCCCTGGATCTGGTGGACCGCCTCGTAGCGGATGATGCGCTCCAGCAGCTGCGCGGAGCTGTCCCAGCCGATCCGCCGCAGTTCGAGGAAGCCGGCATTGAACCAGGCCGTGAAGGCGTTCTCCAGATCACGGTCGAGCGCGGCCAGGCCCGAGGTGGAGGCCGAGCGCGGCACCGCCAGCAGGTCTTCGCGCAAGTCGATCAGGCGCTGGGTGCCCTGCGGCGCCAGGTTGAGCTGGTTGATCAGCCGCCGGCTGGGCGACTTGCTGGCGACGTTGAGGGCGAGGGCGGAAGGCTCGTCCCGCTTGTCGTTCCATCTGGCGATGGCCTGGTCGATGGCCTTGGCGTCGGCCGGGTGGAGGTCGTGCACCTTGCCGAGAAACTCCTGCCGCGCGGCAAGGTCGCTCGCTTCGTAGAGATCGAAGAACGCCGAGGCGAGCGCCGGGCCGGAAGCGCGCCCGCGCAGCGAAAGCAGGGCGTCGGCAAGGTCGAGCAGGCTCTCCCCGCTCGCTGGCCGGGGGGCGACGCCGATGCCGCGCAGCAGCTTGCCCAGTCCGGAATTCATCAGCAGATCGAGCGGGTTGCGCCGCCGCGCGGAAGCGGTTTCGGCGGGTGTGCGCGTCCGGGGCGTGTTCATGATGACCTCGTTCTCGTCAGCAGCTTTGAGATGTCAGGCTATCATCGCTGCACCTGCGAGAGAATACGTCGAGGCCGCGATGCGCGGCGTTCGGGACAGGAGGAATAGTCCGGATCGGCAGTTTTCCGTGCCTTGAACGGCAGAAGCCGCCCTGGCGATCGGTCGACGCGCACCAAAGTGTCACGGATGTCGGCGTTTGGGCTCCGGCAAACGCCTTCAGCCAGGAACCTTGGAATCTTGCGGGGCTGCAGGATCAAGCGGGATGGGCCGGAAGTACTGTTTCGACAGTTCTTTCGAGTTCGCCTTCGCATGCTGCGATGCAGCGCAATCGATGTTGACATCACCCAATTTGTTCGGCTTCCGTATTTCTACCTCATCTGTTTCCGCAAGATGAGGCAGGGGCAATTCGGATGACGCAGTTGAGACAAATCGAGAAATCCAACTTCATCAAGTTCCGGCCGGACATAGAAGGCATGCGCGCGATTGCGGTCTTGAGCGTGCTGCTTTTTCACATGGGCTTTTCCGCGATTCCGGGCGGGTTTGTTGGCGTAGATATTTTCTTTGTCATTTCCGGATTTTTGATAACCCAAGATATATACAACAGAAGTGTGACGGAAAAATTTAATTTAATGGAATTTTATTTACGGCGGGTGAGGAGGATATTTCCGTCTTTAATTGCTGTACTTATCGCATCGACCGTTGCGGCTGTTTTTATATTGCTGCCGTCAGAGTTGGAAAATTTTTCTAAGAGCCTGATCAGAAAATAAGTTGAGTGGTATCAGCAGGTTAGCTTGACGCTTTGGCCTGTCATTGATTCATGGGTTTCGCCAAAAACTACCATGGATTCAACGATGTGGACCGATACCACTCGCGCCCTTCATGCGCGAAGAGGGCTAGCTTTGCCAAGCGATTTGACGGATGCCGAGTGGGCGCTGCTGGAGCCATTGCTTCCACCTGCGTCTCGTGTCGGACGGCCCCGCAAATGGCCATTACGACGCATCGTCGAGGCAATTCTGTACCTACTGCGCGGAGGCCTGCCATGGCGGATGCTGCCGCCTTGCTTTCCGCCGGTGTCGAGCGTGCGGCATTGGTTCTACTTGTGGCGAGACAACGGGCTGTGGCTGACGATAAACCACACCTTGTTGATGATGGCCCGAGAAGCTGATGGGCGAGAGGCTTCTCCCAGCGCTGGCGTGATCGACAGCCAGTCGGTC
>NZ_ALVC01000212.1:0-5388 GCF_000293195.2 Sphingomonas sp. LH128 | reverse complement strand
ATCACCTGACCCGGCAGCGCTGCTTCCCGCTCGACCATCTCAATGAAGTGAGGATCGAGCGGATCGCCCCGGCAGATCGGGCAGGGGGCACTCACGTCACCATCATCAAAGCCGTGCCGTTCGACGTCCTCACTCATGCCCGCTTCCCGTGAGTTCGACGGACACCCTCTCCGTCGAACTCAACACTACACAAAACCGCTACAATCCGGCATATCCGGCACTCAACAAGCGAACGCTATTACCAAATCGGCGAGATCGGAGAACGGCATCCCACCCTCTCCGCCACGACTTTCCTAACCGATTGTCTTTCCTCGACTTTTTGAAACAGCGTCGCTTTCCACCGTCCCGGTGCTACAAAGTGGTGCTACAAAATGCGGCTGATGACGCATGTTCGAGTGTCGAGTGATGGCGGATTCGAAGTCCGCATTGTGGTGCCCGCCGCCCTTCGAACGACGATCGGCAAGACGAACCTGACCCGCCGCCTTGGGAGGGTTTCCAAATCGGATGCCAATCGTCTGGCGGCTCCGGTCATCCAACATTTTCGTGATTTCATTGAGAGGGCCAAAGCTGGACGGCTCGACGATCCATCTCCTGCGCCCGCAATCAACGCACTTCCTGCAAAGCCGACGAACGCCGTCCGCAGACAGGCTTCCTCGCCGAACCTGATGGCAATCTTCGAGGGATACCTACGCGAGCGCCAACCGTCGCCCGCGACCATCAAGCGTTGGCGTCCGGTGATCGGTCATCTTGTTGGGCATCTCGGGCATGACGAGCCGCGCCGCATCAGCGCTGACGACATCATTGGCTGGAAGGAGGCGCTCGCTCGTCAGGGAGTGAGTGGTAGGACGATCCGTGAAGTTTATTTGGCTGCCATCAAGGTCGTGCTCGCATGGGGCGTCGAAAATCGGAAGCTCGACGCCAACCCTGCTGCTGGGGTGTCAGTGCGCGTGCCGAAGCGGCACCGCCCGCGAGGCCCCAGCTTCACCTCTGCGGAAGCGCGAACGATATTGTCGGCATCCCTGTGCAGGGAACATGGCAAGATCAGTCCTGAACATGCCCTCGCTCGACGGTGGATTCCGTGGATTTGCGCCTACACCGGCGCGCGTGTCGGCGAGATCGCGCAAATGCGCGGTTGCGACATTACCGAGGTCGAAGGTTTCTGGGTGATGCGGATCACGCCGGAAGCTGGTTCGACCAAAAGTGGACAGGCGCGTATGGTGCCGCTGCATCCGCATCTGGTCGAGCAGGGTCTGCCTAGGATTGCCCAAAAAGCAGGCGAGGGGCCAATCTTCTTCGATCCGGCGCGCGGTAGAGGTGGGTCTGCTGGCAACCCCCATTATCGAAAGGTCGGCGAGCGCTTGGCCGCGTGGGTGCGCGACCTTGGCGTTGATGACCCTCATGTCCAACCCAATCATGGCTGGAGGCACCTATACAAAACGCTTGCCCGTCGAGCAGGTATGGAGCCCGAGGTGCGCGACGCCATTCAGGGCCACGCGCCGCGCAGCGTTGGCGAAACATACGGTGAGTGGCCGGTGGACGTTCTAGCTCGTGCTGTCAGCTTGCTGCCGAGGTTTAGCGTCGGTGCGCCATTGAACAGGGCGTCCCCGCCAGCGGGAACGCTCACCACTTTGTAGCACCGGGACGGTGGAAAGCGACGCTGTTTCAAAAAGTCGAGGAAAGACAATCGGTTAGGAAAGTCGTGGCGGAGAGGGTGGCAGCTACATCAAGCACATAATGAATTGATATAGCTGCATATTTATTCACCTCATTTCGCCGATGCCATGCCTGATACCATGGATTGAAAATTTGCCTCCGCGTGGCGGTTGAGAGGGATTCGAACCTACGGGGACGGCGACTGTCGCAGAGCCTCTTCTCCATCCTCTGTCAGCGCCCATGTGGTCGTCTCCCCGCCGGAATAAACGGCAGTAACAAGCCCTGCCCCCTCCATTGCCTCGAAGATCCTTTCGTCTTCACTCCCCTTGCTCGTGGCATGAGGATCGTCGCACTCGCACTTCCGCAATGCCTCGATCGTAGCGACCTTGAAGTGCTCCCATGCCGGAAGCTGTTGCGGCACCTCGGGCGGGGCCATGGCGGGCGCGGTATCGTACGCTTGGTCACTCCAAGAATCGTCGGGTCGGAAGTTGTAGGCGGCGGCAAGGGCTCGGGCGCCCCGTTCAAGCGGGTCAATTGTCATACGCGCAGGCTATCACCGCCTCTTGTCGGCGAAAAGGCGCTGGGCGAAGCGAGAACGGTAGCTCAGGCTCCTCCCCATCCATGTTCACACGCATGACCAGGCCGAGGATGGCCTCGGGCAAATGTGAGCCCTTCACGCGCTCAACGATCGCGCGCACGTCATAGCCCCGATCGATCTTGCTGCCGATCCAGACAGCGCGGTCCCGCTTGAGATACCCAACCTTGATGCCGCGGCAACTGACGACGGCGACGGCCATGCGGTCATGCGGGTTATCCGGCTCGCGCACCAGCCGCACCTCCTCACCCGGTGTGCAGATCGCAAGTTCGGCTTGGCGGCTGGAGCCGTCCTCATTGTCGTGCCGCTCGCCGATCGCTGGCAAGCTGAAGTCGTTCCATCCCATCCGCACCTCCCTTGAGAACATATCCAGAACGGATTAAAAGGATGGGACCCGATTCGCATAGAGGATTTTGACGATGGGTAGTCTCGACAGACACGACGCCGCCGGCTTCCGCATCAACGTCGCGGATGCCCCTGAAAAGGCGATCCCGTTCGGTCGCTGGGTGCTGGAGCAGACCAGCCGGGGCGGCTTCATCGGCCAGCTTGCCACGATCGCGACGACCGATCGCGGGTTTCCGAAGGACGGCGGCCCGGATGCCGTGCGCAAGCGGCTGGGCGACACTGGCGCCGATCCGGAGATGTTCGACGCGGTCGACGACGCCGAACTGGACTGGGCCGCGCTGTGATCGGGCCGATGACTGACGATGCGCTTATCACGCTGGCTGAGCACCGTTTCGCCCTGGCGGAACGAGACGGAGCGACCCGCGATGATTGCCGCCAACTGCGCGACATCTTCCCGGCGGTCCTCCAGCGCCTGCGGGAAAAGGTCGAACTGACCCGCGACCTCGTCGCGCCCGAACGGCTGGCGACAGACGCGCCGAAGAGCTGGGAGAAGCAGGCGGCCGGGGCTGGCAGCGAGGGTAACGACGACCAGATGCAGCTATCGCTCCTTCACCTCTGATACGGCGCTTCGCCAGAACTGGATTTCGACGTGATCGGCAACTCGCCCAGTCAGAACGACAATAGCCATGACATACCCGCCTACCTGCAAGCAGAGCGTGCCGCTGCCATCCTTCGCCGGTCAGAGGGGCGTGCGCCGACGGAAACCGAGGTGCGCTGGGCGCGGAGATGCCTGATCGCAGCGCTCGGCGCTCTTCCGGCGCTCGGGCTATGAGCGCGGACGAATATCGTGCGCGCTTTCGGATCGCGGTGTTCGGGCAGGCACGAGGCCCGTGGCGACCCAGCATCGACGATGCCATGGCCGACGCGATCAAACTGGAACTTGCATCCTGGGACGAAAGCCAACGCGAGTGGTATCTGGCGGTGCCGGTGGAACTAGTGGTCAGCAAGGCCCGCGAGATCCGGCGCGCCGCCTGACCTTCTCGAGAGCCCTATCCACGATGCGGGTGGCCCGTTGCCTCGACTCTTGGCCAGATCCTTGGATACCGTGATCAGGAAAGGATGATGGATGACGAATAGCGAAATTTGCCTGCGACAGGCTCACGAGTGGCTTGATGCAGCGGATGACGAGAAGGCCGTCGAACTGCTCATTGATCTCCCCGATTTAGGGTGGGTGAAGGTGCGCGCACTGAGCGCCGTCGAAGGAATGGTCCGATGCGAGTACACGCATGGCCTGATCCCTGAAAACGCGGCGATCGTCTGTAGCCCTGATAGGGTGACAGCGGTGCGGTACGTCGAGAACCCCGTATTGCCATTCTAAACGGAAAAAGGCGCCCGAGGCCGAAGCCTGGGCGCCCATGGAATGCCGGAGAATGCAAGAAGGCCCGGCGCTCTGATGAGGTCCGGGCCAGTTAGTGCAAGGGCTGCAGAGCCCTTCGGGTCGCGGGGGATAGGTACACCATCGAGCTTGCTCTGGAAATGACAAGTTCGGTCACGTGCTACCTCACCGCCCGAGCCTCGGCATCATGCGCGCGGATCGCGTCGACCTTGGCCGCGCACTTCTCGAACCCTTCGATGTAGGCGTCGCGGCTCGCGACGAGGTCACCCGTCGTCACCAACTTCACGTCCTTTACTGTGCAACGCGCCATAAGCCCGGCCGGAATACCCTCGTAAGCGGGAGGCGGCGCGGACGCGACCTCACTTCTTGTCGAGCAGGCGGCGCAGGTCAGCAGGGATAGGGCGAGACAGATATTCGCGAACTTCGGCATTTTCGTCCCTCAGCTTCTGGAGTTGCGCGGCGTTCGCGGCGTTCTGACCCTCGATCAGCGTCAGCTTGTCCTGCAACAGCAGCGTGCTGCGCTGCTCCGCGTCGCGCAGCTGGTCGCGGCGCTTCATGTAGACGACCCACCCCTTGTTCGCGTCCGCGAGGGCGGTGATCTGCGTCGCCTGCGTGGAGATCTGGTCGTCCTGCCGCTGGATATGCAGCCAGGCGATGATAAGGGCGCCGACGCCGCAGACGGCGAGCACCCCGATCATGCCGAAGATCTCGGATCGGAACTTTGCGAACAGCACACTCACGGCTGGTCTCCTTGGTTTCCATTGCCCCCGGTGATGCGCTCCTCGGTGTTGGCGCGCAGCTTGATCCCCAGCTTCTCGTAAACCAGCCGCTCCAGCAGCCGGATCGACACGTTCGCACCGAGCCACCCGAAGATGCCCACGGCCGGAGCCGACCACAGCGGGTCGAGCCCGATCGCGCGGCAGATCAGCATGACGAGGAACCCGACAAACCCGGACGATGCCGCCTCGACGAAGGCGCGGCGCCCGCTCAGCTCGTTGCCCTTGTCGTGCTCGCGCATGGTGTAACCCAGCAAGCCGCCGATAGCCGCCAGCGCCGTGTAGCCGAGCGCGGTAAGCCAATCGGACAGGGAGAAGTTTTCCACCTGGTTACTTGCTCCCATAGAGCGCTGCCTCGTCGGCGCGCCGGTTCTTGAGGCCGGTCATCGGCTTGCCGTCGTTGTAGATCCACTTGCCGAACTGGGCCTGTGCACCAGCGAAGTCTCCGGCCTTGTGAAGCTTGCCGAGCGTCGAGGACTCGATCTTGCCGGTGTTATAGTGGAACGAGACCAGCGCATCGAACTGGTTCTGCGTGGTCGCCGCCTTTCCAAGAAAGGCCGCGACCTCGTTCATGTAACTGACGATGTCCACATCGAACCTGGCGTCGCACTGCGCCTGCGTCC
>NZ_ALVC01000211.1:0-8089 GCF_000293195.2 Sphingomonas sp. LH128 | reverse complement strand
TTTCATGAAAAGCCTCATTTGATGATCGTTGACTTGGCAACCCGGCACTCACGGCATCTCCCTCCAATCTGGATATGCCAATGAATATTGGGTCGGCCCCGACGATCTGCGGCTCCTCCATTAAAGGGCCATCGGTTGTTGGGGTCTCGGCTACGGGCTTCGGGCTACGCCCTCCGCCCTTCACCGACACCCCAACAACCGATTCTCATCTTGATTGTCGCTACGCTCGCATCCTGTCAGTCGCCGCGCATAGCCAGTCGCGACGTCTGATGCAGACCGTGTCGCGCCCGTAAAACGGTGGGTTGTTGCACAGGCCAGGCAATGCCAGCCCCGTATTATTTACAAGGATGTCTGGAAGAGGTTGGCCCAACCGGCAATCGATGGTGGAAGCGCGGCCGGGCCCAGGATCGCATGCTTTTATATTTTGCCGAAGGAACTGGGGAATCGTCGAACAAGTTCCGAGAATCCTTGGCGGCGAGTAGTTAGCCTACGATGGTCGCAGTCACCCGGTGGCGAAAAGGCTGGTGCGGGGTTCCGGATCTGCGAAGGTCACGGAAGGCGCCGCCAGCCAGATCAGGCAGGATTGCCTCTACCGTGGCAGCTTCTTCGAGGGATCGAACATCCACGAACAGGTTGAAGTGCCCATCAAAGCAGACGCTGACCACAGCTGATGGCGGGCAAGCCGCATGCACCAAGGAATGGAGAGCTTCAATCTCCGCACAGAGCAAGCGGCTATACCCAGCAGTGTCCGGAAAGGCATGGATGTTGCTGAATGCGTTCATGGTTACCTCGATAGGTTTCACATGAGAAACGCATCATCCCCATTTTCGATCCATCGCTAGAAAAAAACGGTTCATCGTAAATCGGGTCATCCTGCGCCAGTGGGCCTTCGGTGTGGGCCGGGCCACCCCTGCATACGCAGCCACCATTCGTGATGGCGTTCCGTAGCATGACCTCGTGCCCACTCTGCGCGTGCGGCAGTGCCCCGGTAAGGATTGCAGGCCGATGACAGGCCATCGCGTGCCGCTTTTCGGCCCCACAAGAAGGCATCGTTTATCGGCGTCAAGGGTTGTCCCCGAGATGCTGGTGAGGCCGATGAAGTTGCAAATCAGGTGGCTGATCTGACCTCACACCCAACGCCGCCGGAAGATTTTCCAATCGGGATCCAGTGTCATATCGCACGAGAACATGTAGCAACCGTCCTCAAGAATATCGACGACGCCGACCCAGCCGGCCTGAACAGCGCTCAACGCGACAATCACGTCATTCGTGTCGATCTCCAAATGATCGCGTGCCGGGTGTACGGACAATATGGTGTAACGCGGCATGCTCACCCCCGATCCTCGTCACATCCGAGGGATTATGGGCGCGATGGAACCGAGCATCGCGCCCACGTCATCGTCGTGCTTCTGGAGATCGACGATGCCTAGTCCCTCGGGAGGACGACAGAAGATCGCACCGAAACGCGAGGGTGTGCACAACATAGATCAAGTTGCGCTGATGTGATTGGTGCCCGTTGAGGTCTGCTTCACCCCAAGGGCGGGCGCGTTAAACGCTGTACCTGGGAAGACACGGGCTACGCCTTCTCTTGATGGCAGGCATCTACTTCACTTCGGCGCATAAAGACAGGGAAATAAAACGTTCGGCGCCGAGGTAGACGCCGTCGCTTACTCTCCCTCCTGCCCGGCTATTCGGCGCTTTCGTGCTTCTGTCTACTGGATTCATGCGTGAGCGCTGCCGAAACCGGGACGGATGCGAACGACCTTGCATGTGGGCTCAGCATTAGGCCAGCGCTCCATATACCTTAGATGCCGGAACGCAGGCTGTATCGGCCTCTCAAGCCGCGCGAGTCAGTTCCAGCTTGCCGACTGCGATGTCACCCTCGTGCGCACGAGCTTGCGCCAGATCGAAAGCAGTCTGCATGCGCATCAGGGTATCGGCCTTCACCCCAAACGCCTTCTCGAAACGGATAGCCATCTCTGCCGTCAGAGCGGAATGCCCGTTGAACAACGTGCTCAATGCTTGACGCGAGACGCCGAAATGTTCTGCGAGAGCCTTAACCGTCAGGCCGTAAGGCTCCACGATCTCGGACTTGAGCCACTCCCCGGCATGGACGTGGATCGACGGATGCAGCTTAATCGCCATGATAGTCCTCCAAATCCATATCGGTCAGTGCCCCCTCCCCGTTGATCTGGAAGGTCAGGCGCCAGTTCTTCGTCACGGTCATCGACCAGGTTCCGTCGCGATCCCCCGTCAGCCTGTGCAGGCCATAGTTCGGCGGTATCGAAAGCTCATCCAGAGATCCGGCCGCGTCGATGAACGCAATCATCTTGCGAAGCCGATTGGCGTCTCCCACAAGGCCTTTAGTCGAGCCCGTTTCCACAAAACGGCGCAGCGCCTTATCGGTGATGCTCTCGATCTCCACGCTTTACGATATGGTTGAACTAACTTCACGCGTCAAGTGAGACTTGACGCAGGTTTAAAGGAGAAGGCTGGGCGGGAGAGCCTCGTTCGAATCACAAGCGGACACTAACCCCCCGCAGCGGTAGACCGCGAGGGTAGCGACGCTACGGTCTAACTTGGTAACCGAGGCCGTAGTAAACACCGCCGCAGCAGCCGTCGGCACCGGCGCGCCTGCTCAAACGCTATGTCCGGACACTGGAGATCGATCCGTGAAGAGCATGTTTCAAGCGATGTGGCCGCTTTTTCTGGCTCTGGCCGCAGGCCCGCTCCCGGCCGTAGCCAAAGCGGACGGATGGGCGGTCTGGCAGAGCGAGCCTTTCCCCTTCTCGATCTGCTACCCGACCGACATTTTTCAGCAGCGTAGGGTGTCGGACACGGGTCACGCAATCGCGTTGGAATCGGGAGACAGCGCACAGTTGATCGCCGGGAGCATCGACTACGCCCGCGAAACGCTGGCCGAACCGCTACGGATCGAGCAGGAAAGGCTGACCCATGTCGCCCTGATTGCACGGGGTGAGAACTGGTTTGTCGTTTCCGGGACGCGGGTTGACCAGGCCCTCTACACGAAGGCCGTCCGAGTGGGCGATCGGTTGATAGCGCTCCGGTTCCGGTATCCTGAAAGCCTCGCAGCCAAGTACGCCCCCATCGTCGAGCGTGTCGCAGAATGCCTTAAAGTCCCCGAGGATGCCTATTGAGGATTCCGGGATGATCGCGCGCACCTGCCCGGCAACCCTATGGTGCGCGCTTCGATGGACCTGCCATAGCAGCATATGCGGTCATTGATGCGGCTGCGACCACGGCCATCCAGATCGCGACGTTACCGGCCCGGATGAAGGTGGAGGCGCCCAAGCAAGCCCCGCAAACCAAGGATGCCCACAAGATCAGGTAAGGTGCCCAATTCCACTTCGGGCCGCCCATGAGAGCCGCAGCGATATGCTGCCCCAACTTGACCAAGGCGCCGGTCATGTAGGTCACCCCGATCGAAACTTCGCCGTTGCGCTGGAAGACAGCATTCTCCGCGCCCATAGCCGCCGCCAGAACCATTGCCACCGGCAGGTGGGACGCCACTTCGCTCAACGATGCGGCGGCGGTAAGAAGCCCAGTCACGAGCGCCAGCACTGCGGGTTTTCGGTGCCGGGTGGCGCGGGAAGCGACGCACGTTCCTGCGATCACGCCGAAGACGAACGACAAGACCAAAGATCCAGCAATGAACGCTGCCGGTATATCCCGAACCAGCCCGACCGCGACACGAGTGGAATTGCCGCTCATGAACGATACGAAAAAGCCGCCGAGGCTGATGAACCCGATTGCGTCAACGAAGCCAGCCAAGGCCGCGAGCATCGCCGCCAACACCCAGAACCGCTTCTCATAGGCGATCATCGTCGGCTGAGCGGCTCAGTCAGTGCTTCTGAAACTTCGGCAAGTCACCCGTCATGTCGCTTTACCTTCCACCTTGCCTCGGCCCCGCAACGGACGCGGGGATATTGAACCATATGCAATCGCACCCCGGCAAGGGCTTCCACCGCCACAAGCCCTAAGCAGGCCCGCAATCGAGTGCTCTGGCTCCGTTCGCCGCAAACGGGCTCACAATGTGCACAAGTGCGTAGTCATTCGGATGAGATCGGCCATTAGCGCGCACGGCGTGGCGACTTGCAGGGGATCGCCGCGCCTACCTGACCCGTGCGAGGAAGCGATAAGGCTCACGGGCGGCGCCGATCAACTGGCCTAGCTCTGCCGCCTGCGTGCTGTCCATGACGATGTTGACCAATTCGAGCAGTTCGCTTTCGTCAGCAGGCCAGCCTTCGAACGAGGCTCCGTCAAGCGCTGCTGCGATGTCGTCTTCGGTAATTTCCCGGAACGACTGGTTCTTCATCTGGCCTCTCCTCCTGATGGTGACGAAGACCATGCGCTCGTAAACATCCCGGGCCAGTTAAAAGCTTGCAAGGCCAAATGTGCGGACGGCAGACAACCAGCGCATCCATCGCTACTCTAGGGGCCAATGCCGAAAGCATGATCGCTGCACCGAGCGCCTTCCTCGCGCTGGTGCTGCTGGCATCGGTAGCGCTCTACTACAGCTTCGAACATCCGCGCAGGGCACAACCGCCGCACGCCGTCCCCAAGCGGGGCGGACCTTTAAACGGCCGAGCACCAAGTCTTCGCGTACCAGTCTGGCAAGAAATAGGCTCAACGCGCGGGAAACCATGTTCTGCGCAACAACTTCATCGACGTGACATGGAAATAGGGCTGTCATCACCTCGCGGTGATCGCACTTTTTCCTGCCTGTTCAACATGACAGGCGCATTTCCTCATGATAGCCTGCGGGTGATGTTCTCGCAGATGCTGACGCCAGCGTACCTCCCTTTCGCGTTCTCCTTCGTGCTCATGATCGGTATCGGCCTGATCGAAGCCATCGGACTGGGCCTTGGCCAGTTCGATCTCGACGGCGATTTCAGCGGGGACGGCGATGGCGGGATGCTCAGCTGGCTGGGCCTGGGCGGCGAGTTGCCGATCCTGATCTGGCTTACCTCGCTGCTCGGCTGCTTCACGCTGGCCGGCATCGCGCTGCAACAGGGCATGACCGCGATCGGCGGCGCCCCGCTGCCGTGGCTGGGGGCCTCGGGCGGCGCTCTGGTTGCCGGCGCCGCGCTCAACACCTTCGCCGCTAACGGCCTGGCGCGCATCCTGCCGGGTTTCGAGACGACGGTGATCTCCACCGACGATCTGCTGCGGCAGCGCGGCACCATCCTCGAAGGCACCGCCCGTCGCGGCGCCCCGGCTCGCGCCAAGGTGGTGGACCGCCACGGCCAAGCCCACTTCGTGATGGTGGAGCCGCACGACGATGCTGATACCATCCCCTCGGGCGAGACCGTGCTGCTGGTCCGGCGCGAGGGACAAGTTTTCTTCGCAGTGCCCGATCGGCCTGCGTCCTTGCGACTGCCCTGATACACGGCGGTCGCGCAGCAAACTGGGGAAGGGTCCAACGTGCCTGATTCGCTACTGAATGTCCTGATCTATGCCGGCATCGTGCTGCTGGCGCTCATCGTGATCGGCATCATCCTGACACGCCTCTATCGCCGTGCGACCAAGGACGTGGCGCTGATCCGCACCGGGTTCGGGGGCGAGAAGGTGGTGCTGAACGGCGGCATCATGGTGATCCCGGTGCTGCACGAACTGATGCAGGTGCGCCTGACCACGGTGAAGCTGGAAGTCTCGCGTCTCAACAAGGACGCGCTCATCACACTCGACAAGCTGCGCGTCGATGTGATCGGCCTGTTCCATATCAAGGTGAAGCCCGATGCCCAGTCGATCGCCGCCGCCGCGCAAACGCTGGGCGATTCGGTGAACAGCCCCGATGCGGTGAAGTCGCTGCTCGATGGAAAGCTGGTCTCCGCTCTCCGCTCGGTCGCCGCTACGATGACCATGGAGCACCTGCACGCCAACCGCGCCGACTTCATCCAGAAGGTGCAGGAAGCGCTGATGACCGACCTGGACATGAACGGCTTCCAGCTCGAATCGGTTAGCATCACGCATTTCGACCAGACTGCGTTCGAACACTTCAACGAAAACAATGCCTTCGATGCCGAGGGCCTGACCGTGCTCACCCGCACGATCGAGGAGCGCAAGAAGATCCGCAACGACATCGTCGCCACCAACCGTGTCGAGATCGAGCAGCGCAATCTGGAGGCGAATAACCAATCGCTGGAGATCGCCCAGGCGGCCGAGCAGGCGCGGCTGACGCAGGAGCAGACGCTCTCCGCCCGCCGTGCCGAGCAGGCGACCGCGATTGCCACCGCCGAAGCCGAGCAGACGCGCCTTGCCGAGATCGCGCGGATCACCGCCAGCCAGGCGCAGACGGTGGCCCAGACCGAGGCGGACAAGATCATCCAGACCGCCACGATCGCGCGCGACGGCGCGATCCAGACCGCCACCATCGAGCGGGACCGCACCATCGAGATCGCCCGCATTACTACTGCGGTGCAGACCGCGCAGAAGTCCGAGGAGGAATCGACCGCGACTGCCGCCGCCAACGAGGCGCGCGCGCTCGCCGTCCGGGCCGAGGAAAGCGTGGCGACGGCCAAGGCCACCGAAATCGCCAACCGTAATAAGAACGTCGCGGTCATCGCCGCCACCCAGCGCGCGCAGGAAGAGGCGGTGGGCATCACCGTCGCCGCCACGGCCGAGAAGGAAGCCGCCGAAGCCCGCGCCAGCGCTCTGCGCACCGAAGCTACCGCCGAGGCCGATGCCGAGAAGGTCCGTGCTCAGGGTCGCGAAGCCGCCTTTGCCGTCGATGCCGCCGGCCAGGCTGCGATCAACGAGGCGACCAATCTGCTCAACGAAGCGCAGACCGCGCTGCTCGTCCGCAAGGCCGTGCTGGAAGCCCTGCCCGCGATCATCGCAGCGGCCAGCAAGCCGATGGAAAACATCGACAGGATCAGCATCCTCGATGCCCGGGGCCTGCACGGCGATGCCGCCACCGGCGAGCGCGGCGGCCCTGCTGCGAACGAGAACCTTGCCGACGCGGCCGTCTCCGCCGCCATGCGCTATCGCGTGGGCGGCCCGCTGATTGATAGCCTCATGACCGAGCTGGGCATGAACGGCGGTTCGCTGAACGGTATGTTGGCCGCCAGCGGCGTAGCGGAAGCGGCGCACGCCCCCGCTGTTGCTGCGCCTGGCGCCGGCCCCACTCCGGCGCCTGCCAATCCCGAGCCGGACGTAGCCTGAATCTTACAGGGAGCCGGCCCCAGCCCGGCTCCCGCATCGGTCCCCGACATCTGACCGGCAACGGTGCGGTCGAGACGATTTCGTAGAAGTGACGCTCCATCGCTTCGGCGGCGGGGGATTAGCGATAGCTGGGCGACAAGAGCGGAGTCTCATTGAGGAGCGGCGTCGATTAGATAGCCGAGTCGGGCTCGGGTTCGATTCGCCCCATCCATTGGAGAACGTTGATGACCGCCGGAAACTTGAGCCCTGAGCACGAACGGAATGCTGCGATCTATGTCGCTGTGGTCGATGGCGCGACGTTCGGCGAATTGGCGGCCAGGTACGGCATCAGCAAGGTCCGGGTGCAGAAGGCTTATGCTCGCGAGCGCACGAACGCTTGGGAGGCTCGCAGGCGGGGCGAGACCTCATATCTTGGGCGGCCTATCCCGGGGGATGTTTGAGCCGTTTGCCGTTGATGAAACTGAATCGACGGCGCTCTGCGCTAGGAATGTGAGCGACAGAATTGCTTCTTTCAGGTCAGAGTATTTTACGACCGGGCTTCCATGAGCATCCCCTGCAACCACCACTACCTCCCGCAGTTTTACCTTGAGCGATGGGCATCTCACGGTGAAGTGGTCCGTTACGTTCGCCCGAGGGGGGGCGCATATCGGAGAGCGGAACCTATGTTGCAAGCGACGACGAGCAGCGAGTGCTGTCGATCCAGTCTTTGGCGCTCTCCAACCGCGTCATTGCCCCTGTAACGAAGCGGACCACAGCTGGGCAAGTATCGTCGCTCCGCATCGGATCGCACTACGCCTCGCCCTCAAATCGCCATAGCCATCTGCGGCGTTGCCCTTAACCGTCCCACGTCGCGGACAGGTGGGGCGCCGAAGAGGCGACGATATTCGCGGCTGAACTGGGAGGG
>NZ_ALVC01000210.1:0-14560 GCF_000293195.2 Sphingomonas sp. LH128 | reverse complement strand
CGGCGGTGCGGCCGGGGCCACCGGGGCGACGGGTTGCGCGGCGCGCAGGGCCACAAGCGGCAGCGACACGGCCGCAGCGGCCGCGATCACCGCCAGCGATACGAGCCCCTTCACGCGGCGCGTCATGGTGGCGGGCTCAGACCTGTCCGAGGAGACGTTTCGTCGCGATCTCGGCGGTCGCGTAGGCTTCCTGGCGCTCGACGCTCCAGTAACGGAGGGTTTCGAGCGAAATCTGCTCGCCGGTTACGGCGCACGTGACGTAGTGGCCCGGGCTGAGCACGCGAAAGCCGTTCGGGCCGTAAGCGAGCTTGGCGGGGCGGTCTGCGGAGGACATCAACATGGCCGTGATCCTAGCAGAGCCGCCGCCTCAGAACAAATCGCCCTGTCGTGGCGGGCTTGAAGACTGTCGCGCGGGCTTGGCCGGTGCTGGCCGCGGCGTGACGGCCTCGGTGCCCTCTCGCGTGGTGACCGGCAGTTCGCCGTCGCGGAACTCTATCACCAGACTGCCCTCGCGCAGCGCCGCTTCGCGTGTGGTCAGCGCGGCGCCCGAAGAGGACTTCACCAGCGCGTAACCGCGCTGCAGCGGCAGGCGTGGGTCGAGTTGCGGCAACACGCGATTCACCGGCGCCAGCGCATCGCGCGCCAGCATCCAGCGCCGTTCGAGCAGGCGCGGGGTCAGGCCGATGCGCGTCAGCCGCTCGTCACAGACCTGCACGCGGTGGCGCAGCAGCGGCAGCGACAGACGGCCCGCGACCTGTTGCAAGGCGCGGCCCTTGGCGGCGGCGCGGTCCTGCAGGCCCCGGCGCAGACGCTCGGAGAGTTCGTCCAGTTTTTGCGCCTTGGCGGCGAGGATCGCCTCGGGCTTGGGCAGGCGCTGGACGCGCGCGTCCAACCGTTCGCGCCCCAGCGTAACCGGACGCAGCGCGCAGCGGCGCATCCGCAAGCCCATCTCGTCGATCTGGTTCACCAGTTCGGCACGCACCGGCACCGCCATTTCCGCTGCAGCGGTGGGCGTCGGTGCGCGGCGGTCGGCAGCATGGTCGCACAAGGTGGTGTCGGTCTCGTGCCCGACCGCCGAGATCACGGGGATCGTCGAATCGGCGACGGCGCGCACGACGATCTCCTCGTTGAAGCTCCACAAGTCCTCGATCGAACCACCGCCGCGCGCGACGATCACGAGGTCGGGGCGGGGAACCGGACCGCCGGGCTGGATGGCCGAGAAGCCGCGCACGGCGTTCGCCACTTGCGCCGCCGCGCCCTCGCCCTGCACCAGCACCGGCCAGACCAGCACCCGGCTGGGGAAGCGATCGGCGAGGCGGTGGAGGATGTCGCGGATCACCGCGCCGGTGGGCGAGGTGACGACGCCGATCACTTGCGGCAGATAGGGCAGCGGCCGCTTGCGCTCGGGCGCGAACAGGCCCTCGGCGGCGAGGCGGGCGCGCAGCTTTTCGAGCAGCGCCAGCAGCGCGCCTTCGCCTGCGATCTCCATCGTCTCTATGACGATCTGGTACTTCGAGCGGCCGGGATAGGTCGTCAGCTTGCCGGTGGCGATGACCTCGACGCCGTCCTCGGGGCGGAAGGCGAGGCGCTGGGCGCCGCCTTTCCACATCACCCCGTCGATCACCGCCTTGTCGTCCTTGAGCGCGCAGTAGAGGTGGCCTGAGGCCGCGCGTTTCACGCCCGACAGTTCGCCGCGCAGGCGCACGAAGCCGAAGCGGTCCTCCACCGTGCGCTTGAGGAGATTCGAAATCTCGCTGATCGAGAGCGGCGCGGCGTTGTCCCCGGCCGACTCCTTCGCTACCAGCCCCCCCGAACGACCGTCATTGTAATCATCGTCGTAGAATTGATCGGAAGGCACGGGAAATGAACATCCTGCTACTGGGCTCGGGCGGCCGCGAACATGCGCTGGCCTGGAAGCTGGCGCAATCCCCGCGCTGCGATACCCTGTGGGCCGCCCCCGGCAACCCCGGCATTTCGAGCCTCGCGACGTGCATCGACCTCGACGCGACCGACCACGCCGCCGTGCTGGCCTTCTGCGAGGCGAACGTGATCGGCCTCGTCGTCATCGGCCCCGAGGCGCCGCTGGTGGACGGCCTTGCCGACTCGCTGCGGGGTGAGGGCTTCGCGGTGTTCGGCCCCAGCAAGGCAGCGGCGCAGCTCGAAGGCTCCAAGGGGTTCACCAAGGACCTGTGCGCCCGCGCGAACATCCCGACCGGCGGCTACGAGCGCGTCTCCAGCGAGGCGACGGCGATGGCCGCGCTGGCGAAGTTCGGCGCCCCCGTCGTCATCAAGGCCGATGGCCTTGCAGCGGGCAAGGGCGTCACCGTGGCGATGACCATGGACGAGGCAGAAGCGGCCGTGCGCGACATCTTCGCCGGGCGCTTCGGTGAAGCAGGCGCGGAAGCGGTGATCGAGGAATTCCTCGAAGGCGAGGAAGCCAGCTTCTTCGCGCTGACCGACGGCTCCACCATCGTCCCCTTCGCCTCGGCGCAGGACCACAAGCGCGTCGGCGACGGCGATACCGGCCCCAACACCGGCGGCATGGGCGCCTACAGCCCGGCCAAGGTGCTCACTCCGGAACTGCAGGCCGAGGCGATGACGAAGATCATCGCGCCGACCGTGCGCACCCTCGCCAACGAGGGCATGCCCTATTCCGGCGTGCTGTTCCTCGGCCTGATGCTGACCGCCAAGGGCCCGCAGCTGATCGAGTACAACTGCCGCTTCGGCGACCCGGAATGCCAGGTCATCATGATGCGGCTCGAATCGGACCTCGTCGAACTGCTGCACGCCTGCGCCGAGAACCGCCTTGCCGCGATCGAGCCGCCGCGCTTCTCGGACGACGTCGCGCTGACGGTGGTGATGGCCGCCGACGGCTACCCCGGCACCCCGGCCAAGGGCGGCGCGATCCGCAACGTGGCCGAGGCCGAGGCGGAGGGCGCCAAAGTCTTCCACGCGGGCACCGCGCTGAAGGACGGCGAACTGGTCGCCAGCGGCGGGCGCGTGCTGGCCGTCACCGCCCGCGCGGGCAGCGTGACCGAGGCGCAGGCCAAGGCCTATGCCGCCGTCGACGCGATCGATTTCCCCACCGGCTTCACCCGCCGCGACATCGGCTGGCGCGAAGTGGCGCGCGAAAAGAGCCATGCTTAAGCACGCCGACCCGATCCTGAAGCTGTGCCTCGCACTCGGCGCCCTGATGGGCGGGGCGGGCGTGGGGTATTACTATGGCATCTACCTGCCCGCGCAGGACATCCACCAGCAGACGCTCGCGATGGCGGAGAAGCAGTCCAGGGCCGCCGAGCAATCGCGCGCGCTGGCCGAACGCGCCCGGCGTGAACAGGAGGCGCAGGCAGCCTACGGACAGTGCACCGATTCCTCCGAAAGTGCCTATCGTCAGCGCTGGACGCAGGCGTGCCAGGCGATGCACGACGCCGACCAGGCCGCCTTCGACGACTGCGCCGACGACCTGTTCAGCACCCGCAGCGGCTGCCTCGCCAAGCACCCGATCCGCCCGGCGCAGGACTGCGCGCTGCCTTCGCAGGCGGCGCAGTCGCTGTCAGCGGCGCGGGATCAGAGGAAGGCGCAGTGCGCAGCGCAATTGCAGAGCGCGCAGCGGGGCGGGCAATAAAACGTCGTCCCAGCGAATGCTGGGTCCGCTGGTCGTGAACAGCCTTGCCATCGTCAAGGCGCCTCGGCGATGGCGCTAGCCTAAAGACAGCCACCGGTCCCGGATCAAGTCCGGGACGACGGTTCCACCTCGCCGTCCACCAGCAGCTTGACCACCATCGCCAGCCGCTTGGCATCCTCGCGCGCCAGATGTTCCTTGGGCAGCAGGCGCTTCGCCTCTTCCAGCGCGGCGACCACCTGCGGGCGCGAATAGCCGCCGTCCTTGAGGAACTCGCCGAGGTAGTGCACCGGAAACGGCAGCTTCGCCCCCACCGCCTGACACAGCACTTCGAGCCAGAATTCGTCGAGATCGGCGTCCGCATAGACCGGGCACCCGGCCACGAACTCGGTCATTTCCGCCAGAACCTGCGCGGGTGGCAGGCCCTCGTCGTCGAGCATCTGCCGGGTGATGCCGTGAAGCTGTTCCGCCTCGTCCGACCAGTCCCAGTAGCGCCAGACCTCGGCAGGTTTGATGAGCCAGGCCCGGTTCGAGCCGTCGATCCGCGCCACCGCGACTTCGATGGGATAGGACTGCCCATATTCGGGCAGGCAGCTCGCTTCGAAGTCGATCAGCGCGGGACAGCTCAAACCGGGTCTCTCCTTACATACGTGCAGCGACGAAGTCCGCGAGGTCACACTCAGGACGCGCGCCGTAGTGCGAGATGATCTCGCTCGCGCAGATTGCGCCCATCTTGAGGCTTTCCTCAAGCCCCTTGCCGCGCACGTGGCCGTAGAGGAAGCCCGCCGCGAACAGATCGCCGGCGCCGGTGGTGTCGACCACGCGCTCGATCGGCTGCGCGGCAACTTCGGCACGCTCGCCGCCCGAGAGCGCCACGGCGCCCTCGGCGCCCTTGGTGACGACCAGCACCGCAACCTTGGCCGCCAGCATCGCGATGCCGTCCTCGAACGAAGACAGGCCGGTCAGCGTCGCCAGCTCGGTCTCGTTGCAGAAGAGGAGGTCGATCAGGCCATCGTCGATCAGCGACAGGAAATCGCCGCGGTGCATATCGATGATGAACGATTCCGACGGCGTGAAGGCGATCTTGCGGCCGGCGGCGCGCGCCGCCGCGATCGCCTTGCGCATCGCCGCGCGCGGCTCGACCGGGTCCCACAGGTAGCCTTCGAGGTAGAGCACGGCCGCCTCGGCGATCGTCGCGTCGGCCACCATGTCGGCGGACAGCAGGTGCGAGGCGCCGAGGAAGGTGTTCATCGTGCGCTGGCCATCGGCGGTGACGAAGATCAGGCAACGCGCGGTCGGCGTCTCGCCGGCGCGGGCGGGAACGTCGAACTCGATGCCGCCGGCGCGGATGTCATGGGTGAAGACCTCGCCCAGCTGATCGTCCGCGACCTGGCCGATGAAGCCGCACTTGGCGCCCAGCGCGGCGAGGCCCGCCAGCGTGTTGGCGGCCGACCCGCCCGAGACTTCGCGGGCCGGGCCCATCGCGTCATAGAGGGTGCGGGCCTGATCGCCGTCGATCAGCTGCATGCCGCCGCGCACCAGGCCGAGTTCCTCGATCTGCGCGTCCGAGCAGTTGCCGATGACGTCGATGATGGCGTTGCCGATGGCGATGACGTCCAGACGGGGTTGCGTCATGGGGTGGGTAAGTCCTTCAGTGGAGGCCGGAAACAGGTCCGGGAATTTCGATTGCCCGAGCGACTAGCGCGCGGCCGGATGCGCTGCAAGGTGACGCAGGTTTACACGGTTGACACGGTCCAGAGGGAAAAGGTGTCACCTTGGCCCTGCAAGGTGACACATCCGGCCCTGAAAGTGTCACCTTGCGAGGTAAACCTGTCACCTTGCGCGGCGAACCTGTCACCTTGTACGCGCAATGTGTCACCTTGCGACGCCACGGCGCGGGAGGAGCAGGGGGGCGGGCGGGGAGGATCATCGCCCGCAAGTTACCGTCGCCATATGCCTGTAGGAAACCGCGCTTTTCAGGGTATCAAGCAGTGCCCGCCGCGTGAACAGTGACAGGGCTCGCGAACGCTGCTATAGCGCCGCCGCTGATGTCGCCCTGGTCGAATGTTGGGCGTCTCAATCGCACTCCTTATTCTCAGTGGCCCCAGAGGCGCGGTTCGTGCCAAGCGGGTTCGAGGCCGTAGACGATACGGATAAGGGAATAAGTTCATGATCACCGGAACTGTGAAGTTCTTCAATGCCGACAAGGGCTATGGCTTCATCGCGCCCGAGGACGGCAGCGGCGATGCCTTCGTGCACATTTCGGCTGTGGAGCGCGCCGGTCTGCGTACGCTCGACCGCGACCAGCGCGTGTCGTACGAGTTGGAAACCGATCGCCGTGGCAAGACTTCCGCGGTGAACCTCCAGGTCGCCTGAACCTTGCGGCAGGCGGGTTCCGGCATCGTCGGCCCGCTTGCCTGCAGCACGGTACGCATGAAAAAGAGATCAAGTAGCAGGTAATGGCAGCATACAAGGAACCGGGCTTCGACGCCCGCCGTAACGCCGCAGCCGAAGCGCGTGCAAAGGCGCTCGCAAAGCTCAAGGCGAAGACCCCCATCGATCCCGCCGTTCAGGCCGAGCGTATCGCCAAGGCGCAGGCGCGCGAGCAGGCCCAGGCCGAAAAGCGCCAAGCCGCCAAGGAACGCCGCGAGCGCGAAGCCGAGGAAAAGGCCGCAGCTGCCGCTGCGAACGCGCCCAAGCCCGAACTGACCGAGGAAGAGCGCAAGGCCGCGCGAGATGCCCGCTACGCCGCGCGCAAAGCCCGCCGTAAGTGATCCCGGCCGAGGCCGCCGCGCCTGCGGACGACCATCCGGTCCTCGAATCCGCTCCAGGCCCCGGCCTCCAGCTTGAAGAGGGCGACGAACTGATCGACGTCGCCTATGTGCCGAACGGCGATCGCCTGCGCCTGGTGCGCAGCGAAGGCGAGTTCGTCATTCTCCTCGATCGCCATGAACTCATGAGCACCGACCTCTACGCGTCGGAAGAAGCGCTTGCCACGATGACGTGCGATCGGCTTGGCCTGCGTCCCGATCCGCAGTGGCTGATCGGCGGCTATGGCATGGGCTTCACCTTGCGTGCGGCGTTGGCCGTTCTGGACGACGCCGCCGAAGTGACCGTGGCAGAGATCGTCCCGCAGATCATCGACTGGGCGCTCGGCCCGATGCGGGTCTACACCGGCGAATGCCTCGACGATCCGCGCGTCCAGCTGGTGCAGGACGATGTGGCGATCCTCATCGATTCGGCGCGCGGTGCCTACGATGCGGTGCTGCTCGACGTCGACAACGGCCCGGAAGGGCTGACCCGGCGCATCAACGACTGGCTCTATTCCCGCGAAGGACTGGACGCGGCGATGCGGGCACTGCGTCCCGGTGGCATGCTTGCAATCTGGTCTGCGACGCCCGATGCGGCGTTCGCCGCGTTGCTGGCGGAAGCGGGCTTCATGGTCGAGGTCGTGCCGGTCGAGGCGATGACCGGCGATACCGTCGGCGGCGATGATCTGGAGCACGTGATCCTGTTCGCCCGCAAGCCTTGAGCGCCTGCGTGTCGATAGTCGGGGCAAGCAGGCCCACGTGCGCTTTGCCGCAAACGCATGTGGACACATCCCGTCATCGACCCTATCTGACGTTCCCTATGGCCCATCGCCTGATCCTGACCCTGCTTGCCCTGCTTACCGGGCTCGCCGCACAAGTCGGCCCGGCCGAGGCCTGTGTGTCGCGGGTGTCGGCGGTGCAGGTCCTGGCCGCCCATGAAGTCGCCGCCAAGGCGCCGCGTGCGCCGGTCGCCCTTGCGCGGCTGCCCGAACCGGGACTGCGCAACACGCGGCTTCATGCGCCGCAGCAGCCGGTCGCCTTCGCGCCGGTCGCCGTGCCGGCGGTGTTCACCGGGATAGACCGCGCGCGCCAATAAGCGCGCCGCCCGGCAACTTTCGCATCCTCGCGAGCTTATTCACGCGCCCGGTCGTTCGGCCGCCTCCTTGTGAGCTTGGGCCGCGTACACCGACCATATGTAATTCACGAAAAACAGGGGTTCACCGCCATGCTCGGCGCACTCGTCAAGTCCATCTTCGGCTCGTCCAACGAGCGTTACGTCAAGTCGCTCGACAAGATCGTCGCCCAGATCAACGCCTTCGAGCCCGCCATGGAGGCCATGAGCGACGAGGAACTCGCCGCCCAGACCCCCAAGTTCCGCGAGATGCTGGCCAGCGGCTCCACGCTCGACGACATCCTGCCCGAAGCCTACGCCACGGTGCGCGAAGCCTCGAAGCGCGTGTACGGCATGCGCCACTTCGACGTGCAGATGATCGGCGGCATGGTGCTCCACCGCGGCGAGATCGCGGAAATGCGCACGGGTGAGGGCAAGACCCTCGTGGCGACCGCGCCGACCTACCTGAACGCGCTGGAAGGCAAGGGCGTCCACGTCGTCACCGTCAACGACTACCTTGCCCGCCGCGACGCCGAGCAGATGGAGAAGCTGCATGGCTTCCTCGGCCTGACCGTCGGCGTGATCGTGCCGAACCTCAACGAGTGGGAACGCCGTGATGCCTACGGCGCCGACATCACGTACGGCACCAACAACGAATTCGGCTTCGACTACCTGCGCGACAACATGAAGCACGAGCGCAGCCAGATGGTGCAGCGCCCCTTCAACTTTGCGATCGTCGACGAAGTCGACTCGATCCTGATCGACGAGGCGCGCACCCCGCTGATCATTTCCGGCCCGACTGACGACAAGAGCGAGCTTTACGTCCAGGTCGACGCGATCGTGAAGCAGCTGCTGCCCGAGGACTACGAGGCGGACGAGAAGACCAAGAACATCTCGCTGACCGAGGACGGCGTCGAGAAGGCCGAGCGCATGCTCGAGGCCGCCGGGCTGCTCGAAGGCTCGAACCTCTACGATGTCGAGAACACGCAGGTCGTCCACCATCTCGACCAGGCCCTCAAGGCCGTGATGATGTTCAAGCGCGACACCGACTACATCGTCAAGGACGAGAAGGTCGTCATCATCGACGAGTTCACCGGCCGCATGATGGACGGCCGCCGCTGGTCGAATGGCCTGCATCAGGCGGTCGAGGCCAAGGAAGGCGTCAAGATCGAGCCGGAGAACCAGACGCTCGCCTCGATCACCTTCCAGAACTACTTCCGCATGTATCCCAAGCTCTCGGGCATGACCGGCACCGCCGCGACCGAGGCGCCGGAATTCTACGACATCTACAAGATGAACGTCGTCACCATTCCGACCAACGTGCCGGTGCAGCGCGTGGACGAGGAGGACGAGTTCTACAAGAACACGCTCGACAAGTTCGCCGCCATCGCCAAGCTGATCCGCGAGAAGTACGAGACCGGCCAGCCGGTCCTCGTCGGCACCGTGTCGATCGAGAAGTCGGAACTGCTGTCGGACTTCCTCAACAAGGAAGGCGTGAAGCACTCGGTCCTGAACGCGCGTTTCCACGAGATGGAAGCGCATATCGTCGCGCAGGCAGGTTCGCTCGGTGCCGTGACGATCGCCACCAACATGGCGGGCCGCGGCACCGACATCCAGCTGGGCGGCAACGTGGAATTCCGCGTCGAGGACGAACTGCGCGACATGCCTGAGGGGCCTGAGCGCGACGCCGCGATCGCGAAGATCAAGGCCGAGGTAGGCGAGCAGAAGCGCCTCGTCCTCGAAGCTGGCGGCCTTTGCGTCATCGGCACCGAGCGCCATGAGAGCCGTCGCATCGACAACCAGCTGCGCGGCCGTTCGGGCCGTCAGGGCGACCCGGGCCTGTCGAAGTTCTACCTCTGCCTCGAAGACGACCTGCTGCGCATCTTCGGCCCCGACACGCTGTTCTCCAAGATGATGAACAGCAATCTGGCCGACGGCGAGGCGATCGGCTCGAAATGGCTGTCGAAGGCGATCGAGACGGCGCAGAAGAAGGTCGAGGCGCGCAACTACGAGGTCCGCAAGCAGGTCGTCGAATACGACGACGTGATGAACGACCAGCGCAAGGTGATCTACGAGCAGCGCTCCGACATCATGGACGCCGAGGCGGTGGACGATGTCGTGGTGGACATGCGCCATGACACCATCAACTCGCTCGTCGCCGATGCCTGCCCGGCCGGTTCCTACCCCGAGCACTGGAACATCGCGGTCCTCAAGGAGAAGGTGCAGGACATCCTCGCCATCGACGCCCCGATCGAGGCGTGGATCGAGGAGGACGGCCTCGAGCCCGAGGACATCGAACAGCGCATCACCGAGCTGGCCGATGCCCACATGGCCGCGAAGATGAGCCAGGACGACCCGGCGATCTGGCGCCAGGTCGAGAAGTCGATCCTGCTCGACCGGCTCGACCACTACTGGAAGGAACACCTCGCCACGCTCGACGCGCTGCGCCAGGTGGTGTTCCTGCGCGCCTATGCCCAGAAGCAGCCGATCAACGAGTACAAGCAGGAAGCCTTCGGCCTGTTCGAGCGCATGCTCGACGGTATCCGCGAAGACGTGACGCGCATCATCTCGGTCAGCGAACTGCGCATGCCCGAGCAGACGCAGCTGCCTGAACTGCCGGACTTCCTGACCGGCCACATCGATCCGTTCACCGGTCTCGACAATTCGGCGGACGGCGATGGTTCGGCGCAGATGGCGCAACTGTTCGGCAACCTCGCGGGCAGCCCCGAGGGTGTCGTGCAAGGTGCTCCGGCAGGTGCAAGCGGCGAGGGCAACCCCTGGGCCGATCTCCAGATTAGCCGCAATGCGCCGTGCCCTTGCGGTTCCGGCAACAAGTACAAGCACTGCCACGGCGTGCTGGCCTGATCGCACCGCATATGTTCGAAAAGGCGTCGCCGTACCCCGGCGACGCCTTTTTCGTATGTCTTCCAGAAACTTGGAATTTCTAGTGTATCTAAGTATACACTAGTAAAAGTCTCTCTGTTAACAAGATAACCGGCCTTGTAATTTTCCTGACAGGGTTGATTACTATTCGCCCGTCTTTGCGTGAGTTAGTCCCTGCGCTCGAGGCATCTTTGCTTCGTCATGAGGGGGACATCATGTTTGGTAGTGCGACACCCAACACGCTTGCCGTGAACGCGGCCCCGTGCCTGATCAACGCATGCCTGATCAACGCGCGGGGTGCGGTCAGCGCCATGGCGCTTGCGGCTTCTCTGGCTCTGGCGGCGCCGGCCCTGGGGCAAACCGTCGTCAATCCGGGTTTCGAAAGCGGCGACACCACCGGCTGGGTGCTCACCGGGGGCACCTGGACCAGCACGGCGCAATGGCCGCCTGCGGACTCGACCTGGGCAGGGGCGCCCAATTCCTACACCATCACCAATGCGGGCGACCTCGATCCGTTCACCGGCACGCCGACCGTGTTCGCGGGCAACCACGCGATCCGGCTCAACGACATGAGCCCCAACTATGGCGTCACCGCGCTCTCTCAGTCGGTCGCCAATTACACCGGCAACAAGCTCTACTACGCCTGGAATGCGATACTCGAGCCGTCGCACGGAGCGACCGACAGTCCCTCGTTCATCATCAAGGTGGTGGACAAGACGACCGGCAAGGTCATCAACAACATCGCCTACAGCGCCTATACCGCGCAGAACACGACGATCTTCCGCCAGGCCGGGCGTTACGTGACGAGCGACTGGAAGGTCGAGGACATCGACATGGTCGCGGGCCATGACTACGATCTGCTTTTCGTAGCGCTCGACTGCCCATACGGCGCGCACTCGGGCTATGTCTATGTCGACGGCTTCGGCAACGCCATTCCCAGCGCCAACGCGAACGTCGACTTCGACCCCGCGACCGACCTTACGCGCGGCTCCGACGTGCTGATCCCGATCGGCGGCGACATTCCAGACATCGATCTCGCCAAGGCGTTCTACACGACGCAGGAAGTAAACGATGGCGACGTCAATCCGAACTTCGTCGGCGGCACCCTGCAGTTCGCCTCGGGCGGTGACGTGGCCACCGCGTTCACGGTCCAGAGCCAGGGCGGCACGATCGACAGCAACGGCTTCGACGTCGGGCTGACCGGCGGCCTGACCGGCGTTGGCGGCATGACCAAGACCGGCGCGGGCGCCCTGACGTTGTCGAGCGCGATCAGCACGCTCAACGAAGGCTTCGTGGTCGATGGCGGTGCGCTGCTGGTCAATTCGGCGCTCTCGGCCGCGAGTGTCACCGTCAACGACGGCGCGCGGCTGGGCGGCAGCGGCACAATCGTGGCCGACGTCACGGTCAATTCCGGCGGCACGCTCGCCCCGGGCAACAGCCCCGGCACGCTGGTCGTCGCGGCGGGCGACGTGACCCTTGCCGACGACGCGACCTTCGAAGTCGAGATCGACGGCCGCACCTACAACGCGGCGGGCGGCGCGGGCACTTACGATCGCCTGGCCTTGACCACCGGCGCGACGTTCCAGCCCAACGGCATCCTTGCGCCGACCTTGCGCGGGATCACTGGCGGCAACAACACCTTCACTCCGGTGGTGGGCGATACTTTCGTGATCGTCGATGGCGGCGCGGTCGGCTCGGGGGCGTTCGATTCGGTGGTGCAGCCGAGTTCGGGACTTGCGGCCAACACGCGCTTCGACGTGATCTATCGCTCGACGCAGGTGCTCGCGGCGGTGACCCCGACCAGCTTCGCCACGTTCGGCGCGGGCGCGGGATGGAAGCGCAACGCGGTATGGGCAGCGGCCGGGCTCGACGGCGTCCGTCCGGCGGCCGGCGCGCGCAGCGGAACCTACTATCCGCTGTTCAGCGGCCTCTACGGCTACGACGCAGGGGAACTGGGCTATGCCTTCTCGCAGATCAGTGGCGAGATCCATGCCGACACGCTGCAGATGGCGCTGAGTTCTGCGCGCGACATCAGCCAGACCGCGCTGAGCGCCGCGCAGGAACCCTGGGGCTGCTCGCCTGCGGTGCAGACGCCCGGCCAGTTCACCGACCCGGCGCCGCAAGGCACCGACGATGGCTGCGGCGTGGAATCGACCCGCAAGGGTGCGACCGCATGGGGTCGCTACATCGGCCAGTCCACTGAAGTGGGCGAGGACGGCACCGCTTATGGCTACGACCGCAAGGCGCACGGCGTGATCGCAGGCATCAACGCGGTAAACATCGACGGCACCCGGATCGGTATCGGCGGCAGCTATACAGACGGCGACATGTACAGCGATGTCGGCAGCTCGGCGGCCATCAAGACCTGGTCCGCCTTCGGTTACGGCGCGCATCGTTTCGGTGCACTCTCGCTGGGCCTCGTGGTGGGCTACAACGAGGCGAGCCTCGATACGATCCGCAACGTCGGCCTGATGACCGGCAACCAGCGCGCCACCGACAGCTACAAGATCAAGACGCTGACGGCCGCACTGGAAGCCAAGGTAGACCTCAAGCTCGGCGATCGTTCGGTGATCCGGCCCGTCGCCGGGATCGAGATCGCGCGCAGCAAGGCGGGTTCGGTGGCCGAAACGGGTTCCACCGTCATCGGCCTGACCATGCCGAGCGAGAAGTGGACCAGCGCACAGACCAAGCTGGGCGCGGAACTGGCGATCGGCGTCGGCAATCCGGTCGAGGCCGGGCTGTTCGGCAACTGGCGCCACGAACTCAAGGACGCGACGGCCGTGCGCACCGCCGAACTGGGCGCGGCCGACTGGCTGGTGTCGAGCGTCGATGCCGACAAGGACTCGTTCGAGGCAGGTGGCCAACTGGGGCTCAAGCTGACCAACGGCATCAAGATGCGCGTCGAGTACGCGATCGTGCGGCAGGGTGATTACCACACCGACCGCGCGACAGCAGGCGTTTCGATCAAGTTCTGATTGGCGGAGGGGAGGGGCGCGGTGAAGGCCGCGTCCTTCTTCCTAGTTCTCGATTCTACAGCGTGATCGCCGTCACCTGTATCATTGTCATTCCCGCGAAGGCGGGAGCCCATCTCCTTCCTGACGGTGCCGGTTGCACCGGCGTCAGATGGATCCCCGCCTTCGCGGGGATGACGGATGATGTTTTCAGACAAACACCGTCACGCTCGGTCCACTCCAAGCCCATCGCAGCCCCATCTTTGTAAACGAAGCAATGGTGGTCTCCGGAGCGCGTCCAGAGCAAACCAGCCCTTACCTTGCTATTGAAAATTGATCGCATTAGTTGACCTTTGAGAGAGGCAAGGGAAACTGATGCGCGCATTTCGATTCTTCGGCCCGAGCAGCAAGCAGTGACGTCCGGAGACATGCTTCTGCTGCTCGCCTCCGCGGCGGGCATTGCCGGTGTCGCGGTCTTGCGCCTTGCGTGGCGGCAAGCCCGGCGCTCGATGCCTTTGAATGCCCTCGGCTGGGCGCTTCTGCTCGTTTCCTCCGTGGTCGGCTGGATGGGCGCCGGGGCGTGGGGCACCTCCATTGCTGCGCTCTGGTCGATGGGCGCGGCCTTCGTGCTGCTGGTCCATGCGGCGCTCGTCTCGGAGCCTGCGAAGGCAGCCGCTTCCAACCGCCGCGCCGGAATGCTGCCCGAGAGCAGTGAACCATTGCGCCTCGGCGGGCGCGTGCTGACGTTCGTGCTGGTCGGCATCGTCTCGGCATTGCCCTCGGTGGGCGCGGCGCTGGCGATTGCGGCGCTGGGGCGGATGCTGGGATGGAGCCTCGCCAATGCTCTGGCGCTGGCGTTCTTCGCCATGCCGGTGGCGTGGATGCTGATCGCCTATGCCGTGCTCATGCAGCCTGCGCGGCGCGGGCAGATCAAGGTGCTGGCCATTTCCTCTTTGCCGACATGGCCCGCGCTGGCCGCAGGACTGCTTTCATGACCACTGCTCCGGACCCTTCGACCGTCAAGCGCGCGCTGTCGGCCCACGCTGCGATCGGGCTGATCGCTGGCGCCTTGCTCTACATCGTCAGCCTGACGGGGACGATCGCGGTGTTCTACGCAGAACTCCAGCGCGCCGAGCAGGACAAGGCGCCCGAGATGGCCACCATCGCGCCCGTCACCGTCCAG
>NZ_ALVC01000209.1:0-12221 GCF_000293195.2 Sphingomonas sp. LH128 | reverse complement strand
TGCTGGCGCGCGTCGCCGAACGTCTCAGGGAGCAGATCGCCGACAGCGACATGTGCGGTCGCTTCAGCGGCGGCGCCTTCGCGGTGGTCATTCCCGAGGCATCCGACCTCGATCGGGTAAGGCTGCTGGTCCGGCGCATCACGGACCGCCTGATCCAGCCTTACGAGATCGGCCAGCATACGGTATTCGTGGGCGCATCGATCGGCTGGGCGGTCGGCCCGCATGACGGCTCCACCGCCGAGACGATTATGCGCAACGCCGATCTGGCGCTATATCGTGCCAAGGAAACCCGCAGCAATTCGCACTGCCGCTACGAGCGCAGCTTCCACGCGCAGGCCGAGGAGCGCCGCAAGCTGGAGATCGCATTGCGAAGCGCCATGAAGCGGGACGAACTGCACCTCGCCTTCCAGCCCGTGGTCGATGCGCAATCGGAAGCGGTCGTCAGCTTCGAGGCGCTGCTGCGCTGGCGGAGCACCGAGTACGGTCCCGTCAGCCCGGAAAAATTCATCCCGATCGCGGAAGAAACGCGCCTCATCGTGCCGATCGGCGAATGGATCATGCACGAAGCCTGCAAGGCAGCCGCAAGCTGGCCCGGAGACGTGCGCATCGCCGTCAACGTATCGGGAGAGCAGTTGCTGGACCCGAACTTCGTGTGCAGTGTCATCGGCGCCCTGACGACGAGCGGCCTTGCTCCCGAGCGCCTGGAGATCGAGGTGACCGAAAGCATCTTCCTGAGCGATGCGACGCGCGCCTGCACCGCTCTGGAGCACGTCATGGCGGTGGGATGCACAGTGGCGCTGGACGACTTCGGCACCGGCTATTCGTCGCTGGGATACCTGCGCAGGATGCGCTTTTCCACCATCAAGCTGGACCGGTCGTTCGTCCATGGCGCAGCGGGCGGCAACCGGGAATGCCTGGCCATCCTGCAGGCGGTAGTGACGATGGCGGAAAGTCTGGGCATGAGCACTACGGCGGAAGGGGTCGAGACCCGCCGGGAAGTCGATATGGTACGCAAGCTCGGCTGCCGGAAGATTCAGGGATACTATTTCGGCAAGCCGGCCGACGCCCTGGCGGCGCAAGCTCTGTTCGCGATGTCCTGAGGGCTCCGGCGACAATCGAACGTGCGCAAGGGGGAAACTTTCGCAACCTCCTTTTCGAGATTGGTTCGCAAAAACTGTTCTGCCAGTCCGCGCGGCCTGCCCACCCTGCTGACCGGCCAGAATTACAATGACGTGCCGGACTTCCTGCGCTCGACCGGTGGCTCACCCACGTTCCCCTATTGCGACCCTTCATTACGCGTGAACCTGTGTACCTCCGACGACAACGAGAGCTTCTTCGCCGGAGACCGCGCGATCCGTCTCGCAGCCGCCGCCCATCTCGGCGACGTGGACCTGATGGGAGCCTACGCTTTCCGGGAACGCGGCAACTACTTCGGCAACGTCCAGTGCCCGTTCAGCAAGGTCCATGCGAAAGCCTATAACGCCGAGTACAAGTGGCAGCCCGGCAGCCGCTGGATCGATTTCCGCGCCACCGCCTGGGCGAACGACACCGTCAGCGACACGTACAGTTCCGGCGGCTTCGCCAACTCGGCCTCGGTCGCGGACCCGATCATCATCAACAGCGCGATCATGAACGCCCGCAACGATCGCTTCGGCTGAGATCACGCGCGCCTCTCCCATGGCGGCTTCGACGACCTCGAGCCAGCGCTATTGCGATCAGCCCACCAGTTGGCCCGCGCGTCTGGCGGGGCTTTCCGGGACGACCGGCATTGCGGTATTGGCCCTGCTGGCCGCGCTGTTCACATGGCAGACGCCGCAGCGCGTGTCATGCCGAACTCTCCCCCGCTGACCGTCGAATTGCAGTCGCTGGCGCCCCCGCCAGAACCGGAACGCCACGTCGCTCCGGGGCCAACCCGCGTCGAGAGGCAGGAGGCCAGGCCGCAGCCGGACCGGGAAATTCCGCCCCAGCCGATGGTCGTGCTCGTCACCGCACCGGCCAACGAGCCCCTCGCCTCCGAGCCGGTGGAGATCGTCAATCCCGGCCCGCCGATGCCCCAGACGACGGCACCGAAGGCCATCGCCGCTCCGGCAGCGCTCCGGCTGTCCAGCGATACCCGGCCGGACTGGGAAGCATCGGTGCTCGCTCACCTGGGGCGCTTCCGCCGCTATCCGGCCCCTGCCCGCCATTCCTGCGGGACGTCCGGATACCGTGGAACTGACCGTGCCGATCGAGTTCGATCTCCGCTAGGCCGTAGCCGACCAGCGCCCGGGGACCATCACCTGCTTCCACAAGGCCGGCCCCGCGAACAGCAGGGCATCGCCCACGACCATGAGCACGACGACGATCGCGCACAGGCCAAGATCGGCAAGGCCGGCCGGTGCGGGCGGATGGGCGTGCACCCGCGTGTACAGCACGCGCACCGTCATCGCCGCGAGCGTCAGGACAGCGAGGCCGCCGATGCGCAAGCCGATCTGCGCCGCCAGAGTTTCATGCCAACGGATCATACATCACCTCCCTTGAGGAGGCGCTTCAGCTACGCACCTTCGCATAGCAATTCGAGAGGGGAACCTGTGGCTCCGCATTGAGATTGCATAAGATCACGCCGGAATTCGCGCCGGAAAAATGCAAATCATATGCCGATCATATGTGTTCGACATCTTGCCGATATGGAGATCAAATGCGGTTCCATGGCATGGGCATCGGGCAAAGCAACCAAGAGGGCATGACTTGAGCAGCGACCAGACCGGTGCGATTTCGGGCCACGGCAGCGGGCCTCACGGGCGGCTGCCGACGCTCGCGCTCGGCGCGCTGGGCGTGGTGTTCGGGGACATCGGCACGTCCCCGCTTTACGCCCTCAAGGAGAGCTTCGTCGGGCACCATCCACTGGCGGTGGACCACGCTCACATCTTCGGCGTGCTCTCGCTGATCTTCTGGACGATGACGCTGATCGTGACGTTCAAGTACGTCTTCATCGTCATGCGCGCCGACAACGAGGGCGAAGGCGGCTCGATGGCCCTCCTCGCGCTGATCGGGCGGAGCCTGGGCGAAACGCGCTGGACGCCGGTGATCGCGATGCTGGGCGTGATCGCGACCGCGCTGTTCTATGGCGATGCGATCATCACCCCCGCCATCTCCGTGCTGTCGGCGGTCGAGGGGCTTACCGTCGTGGAGACGTCGCTGGGCGAACTGGTGCTGCCGATCGCGATCGTCATCCTGCTCGGCCTGTTCCTGATCCAGAAGCACGGCACCGAGCGGGTCGGCGCATTCTTCGGGCCGGTCATGGCGGTGTACTTCGTTGTTCTCGCGGTGCTGGGCGTAACCAACATCATCGTCCATCCTCAGATCATCGGCATCGTCAACCCGTACTGGGCTTGGCACTTCTTCGCGCTCGATCCCAGGCTGGCGTTCCTCGCGCTGGGGTCGGTGGTGCTGGCGGTGACCGGCGCGGAGGCGCTCTATGCCGACATGGGGCATTTCGGCCGCAAGGCCATCAGCATCGCCTGGCTCTACGCCGCGCTGCCCTGCCTCATGCTCAACTACATGGGACAGGGCGCTCTGCTGCTCGACCATCCCGAGGCGGCGAGCAATCCCTTCTTCCTGCTCGCCCCGGAATGGGCACGACTGCCGCTGGTGATCCTCGCGACGCTGGCCACCGTCATCGCCAGCCAGGCGGTGATTTCGGGCGCGTTCTCGATCACCCGCCAAGCGGTGCAGTTCGGCTTCCTGCCGAGGCTGCGCATCCTCCACACCAGCGCTTCGGCGGAGGGGCAGGTCTACGTGCCGATCGTCAACTGGGCGCTGCTGGTCTTCGTCGTCCTGCTGGTGCTCTCGTTCCGCTCATCGAGCAGTCTGGCTGCGGCTTACGGCATCGCGGTGACGGGGACGATGGTGATCACCGCCTGCATGCTGGGTGTCCTCACCTTCAGCGTCTGGCGCTGGCCGCCGGTGGTGGCGGGGACTGTCACCGGACTGTTCCTGATCATCGATGGCGCCTACTTCCTGTCGAACGCGACGAAGATCCCCGACGGCGGCTGGTTCCCCCTGCTGGTCGCCGCGATCGTCTTCGTAATGCTCACCACCTGGTCCACGGGCCGCAAGGTCATGCGCCGCTATCTTGCGGAGGGTGCCATCGACCTCGACCTGTTCATCAAGTCCACCGCCGGATCAGTGCGCCGCGTCGCGGGTACGGCCGTCTTCCTCTCCTCAACCAGCGAGGGTGTGCCGCCCGCGCTGCTTCACAACGTCAAGCACAACAAGGTGTTGCACGAGCGCATCGTCATCCTCACGGTGACGACCGAAGCGGTGCCGTCGATGCCGGAGGAAGGCCGCATCACCATCGCCGATCACGGCGCGAACTTCTACCGCATGCGCCTGCGCCACGGCTTCCTCGAGGACGTGGACATTCCCGCCTCGCTCAAGGCCGTCACCACCTGCGGCGCGCCGTTCGGGTCGATGGACACCAGCTACTTCCTCAGCCGCCAGACCCTGATCGCCTCCGAGAAGCCCGGCATGGCGCTCTGGCGCGAGAAGCTCTTCGCGTGGATGATCCGCAATGCGGCGACGCCGATGGAGTTCTTCAACCTGCCGACGAACCGTGTCGTCGAACTCGGCTCGCAAGTGGAGATCTGACACTCCGTGCGTCATTGCGAGCGCAGCGAAGCAATCCAGGGCAGTATTAAGCCGCCCTGGATTGCTTCGCTGCGCTCGCAATGACGAACAAATCCCCGTCACTCCGGCGACACGTGCAGGCGATAGCCCACGCCGATCTCGTTGCCGATGATTTGCGGGCGCTGCGGATCGTCCTCCAGCTTCTGCCGCAGGCTGCGCACCAGCACGCGCAGGTATTCGACGTGGCGCTCGTTCTCGGACGGCCAGACCTGCATCATGATCTGGTGGTGCGTGATGACCCGCCCCGGGTGCTGCGCCAGTTGCGCGACCACGGCATATTCCTTGGGCGTGAGGTGCACTTCCCTGCCCGCCTTGGTGATGCGCCGCTCCATCAGGTCGATCGACACGTCACCCGCAGTCACGGCCGACACGCCCCCGCCGCGCGCCATCCGGTGCCGCAGCGCCACGCGCAGGCGCGCCAGCAGTTCGTCAGTGTCGAACGGCTTGGTCAGGTAATCGTCTGCCCCCAGATCCAGCGCCGCCACCTTTTCGTCCGTGGCATCGCGCGCCGAGACGATGATCAGCGTCGCATCGGTCTCCTTCTTGATCAGCGGCACCAGTTCCAGCCCGTCACGATCGGGCAGGCCAAGGTCCAGCAGCACGAGATCTGGGCGCTCCTCGCGCAGGCGCTCCATCGTCTCGCGCGCGTTGCCTGCCTCGACCGTCGCATAGTCGGCCCTTCCGAGCGCCGTCTGGATCAGGCGCCGGATATGCGACTCGTCATCGACGATGAGCACCTTGTGGCGGGTCTTCATGGCATGTCCTCATTGTCGAGGTGCCGGATGATCAGCGCCTCGGGAATACGGATGGTGAAGCAGGCGCCGAAGGGGTCCTCGGCGTTGGCGGCCTCGACCGACAGGCCCATGGCCTCGGCGAAACCCTTGACGATGGCGAGGCCGAGCCCGGTGCCATGGCGCACCCGGTCGGAGCCTTCGAGCCGGGTGAACGTCTCGAACACGCGCTTTTCCTGACCCGGCGGAATGCCCGGCCCCCGATCGATCACCGACAACCGCAAGGCGCCCGGCGAACGACGGCAGCGCACCAGGATCGGCGTCCCGGGTTCGCCATAGCGCCCGGCATTGTCGAGCAGGTTGATCAGGCAATGGTGCAGCAGCACCGGATCGAGCCGTACCAGCGGAATGTCCGGCGCAATGTCGAGGTCGATCTGCCTCCCATGCAGCGCATTTCGGGTATCGTGGACGGCACTGGCAACCGCGTCGAACAGGTCGGTCGCTTCGGGCTTCATCGGCAGCGCGCCCGCCTCGACGCGGGCCATGTCGAGCAGGTTGGCGACGAAGCGGTTGAGGCGCTGCGCCTCGGCATCGATGGTCTCGACGAGGTCGGGCGACGGGTGCGTCCTGAACTCCTGCGCCGCCGTGAGGATCGTGGTGAGCGGCGTGCGCAAGTCATGGCTGACCGACGAGAGCAACGCCGCGCGTAGCCGGTCGCGCTCGCCCACGGCTTGCGCCTTGAGGTTCTCCTCCTCCAGCGCCATGCGGTCGAAGGCGATCGACGCCTGATCGAGCAGGCTCATCAGCAGCGGCACTTCGTCCGATCGCACCGGGTCGCCGGCATCCTCGCGCGCGATGCCGAGGACCGCCATCACGCCGCGGCCGGATGCGGCGGACGCACGCAGCGGGTGGAATAGCCAGTCGGAGGCGGTCAGCGTCGCCGAGCCGCGCCCGGCGGGCTGCTCATTATCGATCGCCCATTGTGCGGCGGCCAGTTCGATCTGATCCATCCGGTCCTCGGGCGGATAGGCGGCGGCGAGGTCCGGGCCTGCCAGCGAGGGCAGCAGCAGCACCGCGCGCACGTCGAGCAGACGGGCGACTTCGGCGCAGATCGCCTGCATCAGCTCGTCCTGCGTGGCCGCCGCCGTCAACTGGCGCGAGAAGCTGGCAAGCGCGGCGTTCTGGCGTGCGCTGGCGCCCGCGAGGTCGGCCTGCGCGCGGACCCGCGCGGCGAACTGGCTGGTGACCACCGCCACGCCCAGCAGCACCAGGATCGAGATCACGTTCTCGGGATTGGCAACGGTCAGCGTGCCGGTCGGCGGCAGGAAGAAGAAGTTGTAGGCGAGGCTGGAGGCCAGCCCCGCGAACAGCCCCGCCCGCAGCGAGAACGAGGCCGCCGCGAACATCACCGGGATCAGGTAGAGCAGCGCGATGTTGCCAAGGTCGATCACCTCGACCAGCAGACGGCCGAGCACGGTCATTGCCGCGACCATCAGCAGCGCCCCCAGGTAATGCGCCGGATGGCCCCATTGCCCCCATCGTTGACCTCGCCTCCTTTCGGGCTTGCGGCCACTGGCAACCGGCTCGCCCGAAGGCAGGACGTGCACGGCGACGTCGCCGATCGTGCGCACCAGCCGGTCCACCACCGAGCCGTGCCGCGCCTCGAACCACCATGAGCGGTGCGACTTGCCGATGACGATCTGCGTCGCGCGCGCATCCTTTGCGAAGCCGCCCAGCCCTTCGACGACGCCCGCCGCCGGGATGCTGGCGGTGGAAGCACCGAGGCGCGAGGCCAGCGCAAGGGTATCGGCCAGTTGTCGGCGCTCGCCATCGGAGAAGTGCTGGTCGCGCCGGGTCTCGATGTGCACGGCGGTCCAAGGCGCGCGCAAGGCGTCGGCCATGCGTTTGCCCGCGCGCACCAGCCCGGCGGCATGAGGGTGCTCGCTGACAGCGACGACGATGCGTTCGCCCACCGCGAAGCTGCCCGCCAGCGCATGGGCGCGCACGTGCTCCAGCATTTGCGCGTCCACCGCCTGCGCCGCACGGCGCAGCGCCAGTTCGCGCAGCGCGGTGAGGTTGGACTTGGAGAAGAAGTGCCCCAGCGCGCGCGTCGCCTCGTGCGGCACGTAGACCTTGCCGTCCCTGAGCCGCTCGATCAGTTCGTCGGGCGGAATGTCGACGACTTCGATCTCGGCCTGTTCGAGTATCGAATCGGGCACCGTCTCGCGCACGCGGACGCGGGTGAACGAGGCGACCACATCGTTCAGGCTCTCGACGTGCTGGATGTTGAGCGTGGAACAGACGTCGATCCCGGCGTCGAGCAATTCCTCGACGTCCTGATAGCGCTTGGGATGGCGGCTGCCGGGTGCGTTGGTATGCGCGAGTTCATCGACCAGCACCAAGGCCGGCGCTCGGGCGAGGATGGCGTCGATGTCCATCTCGCCCAGCGTGTGACCGACGTGGTCCACCGTGCGGCGGGGGATCACCTCGTGGCCCTCGACCAGCGCCCCGGTCTCTCGCCGCCCGTGCGTTTCCACGACACCGACGACCACGTCCACCCCAGCCGCGCGGCGCTGGTGGCCTTCGGTCAGCATCTCCCAGGTTTTGCCGACGCCGGGCGCGGCGCCGAGGAAGATCTTGAGACGGCCGCGACCCTCCCGCGCGGCGGCGCGCAGGAGGGCTTCGGGCGATGGGCGTTCAGGCTCGTTCACCGGACCGGCTTAGCGCGCAATGCATCCAGTCGTCGATTGAGTTCGAACACGTTGACGCGGCGTTCGCCGATGAAGGCGAGTAGCGGCTCCTCGATGCTGCCCGCGACGAGGCGGCGCAGCGCTTCGGATTCGAGCCCACGCGCGCGGGCCACGCGGTCCACCTGATACAAGGCCGCCTCGGGGCTGATATCGGGGTCGAGCCCCGAGGCGGAGGTGGTCACCAGGTCGGACGGAACGGGACGCCCTGGTGTCGCAGCCTGCATGCGTTGGAGATCGGCCTGCACCCGGTCGTGCAGCGCCTGTGAGGCGGGGCCGAGGTTGGACCCGGAGGAGGCAAGGCCGTCGTAGCCCCCCTGATCGGAAGCGCCCGCCGCCGAAGGCCGGGTGTTGAAGTAGCGCTCCGAAGTGAAGGCCTGCCCGACCACGGTGGAGCCGATCACCCTGCCGCTTTCGGTGACGAGGCTGCCATTCGCCTGACGCGGGAACAGCGCTTGCCCGATCCCGGTCATCGCCAGCGGATAGGCAAGGCCGAGCAGAATGGCGAAAAGCCCGGTCATCACGAGCGCGGGGCGCAGCGAGCTTGAAATATCGTTGGTCATTTGTCTGTCTCCTGTGAGCCTGCGCTTCGCCTCGGGGGCTTCGACAAGCTCAGCCTGAGCGGTGTTGAGAGGTTTACCCTTTTTTCCCCGTCATTCCCGCGAAGGCGGGGACCCATCTGATGGCCGTGCGATCGGCTACTTCAGGAGATGGGTTCCCGCCTTCGCGGGAATGACGGGAAAGAGAAGGTTCAGTTCGCCGTCATCCTCACGCCAGTCCCAGCCCGCCGACCGCGAGATCGATGAGCTTGATGCCGACGAACGGCGCGATCAGCCCGCCAAGGCCGTAGACCGCAAGGTTGCGCGCCAGCAGCGGTCCCGCGCTCATCGGCTTGTACGTGACGCCGCGCAGCGCCAGCGGGACGAGGCAGGGGATGATGAGCGCGTTGAAGATGATCGCCGAAAGGATCGCGCTCTGCGGGCTCGACAGCCCCATCACGTTGAGCACGCCGAGGCCGGGGTAGAGCGCCACGAACATTGCCGGGATGATCGCGAAGTACTTGGCCACGTCGTTCGCAACCGAGAACGTGGTCAGCGCGCCGCGCGTCATCAGCAGCTGCTTGCCGAGGCCGACGACCTCGATCAGCTTGGTCGGATCGCTGTCGAGGTCGACCATGTTGCCCGCCTCGCGCGCGGCCTGGGTGCCGGTGTTCATGGCGACGCCGACGTCCGCCTGCGCCAGCGCGGGGGCGTCGTTGGTGCCGTCGCCGCACATCGCGACGAGGCGGCCGCCCTGCTGCTCCTTGCGGATAAGCGCCAGCTTGTCCTCCGCCGTGGCTTCGGCGAGGAAGTCGTCCACCCCCGATTCCGCCGCGATCGAGGCCGCCGTCAGTGGGTTGTCGCCGGTGATCATGACAGTGCGGATGCCCATCGCGCGCAGTTCGCCGAAGCGCTCGCGAATGCCCGCCTTGACGATATCCTTGAGGAAGATCGCGCCCAGCAACCTGCCGTCGACGGCGACCGCCAGCGGCGTGCCGCCCGCGCGGCCGATCTCGTCGGCGATGCGGCGCAGTTCGGTGGCGGCGGCCGTCGCGCCCGCGCCGGGATTGGCGGCAAGGATCGCCTGAACCGCGCCCTTCTGGATCACGCGCCCGCCGGTGTTGACGCCGGAGATGCGGGTCTGCGCGGTGAAGGGGATGACCTCGGCGCCCTCGGGAAGCGCCGTCGCGGTCTGGCCGAACTTCTCGCGCGCCAGCACGACGATCGAGCGGCCCTCGGGCGTCTCGTCGGCAAGGCTGGCGACCAGCGCGGCTTCGGCAAGTTCGCTCATGCCCACGCCGCCCACCGTGCGGAACTCGCTGGCCTGACGGTCGCCGACGGTGATGGTGCCGGTCTTGTCGAGCAACAGCACGTCGATGTCGCCCGCTGCCTCCACCGCGCGGCCGGACTTCGCCAGCACGTTGAAGCGCACCAGCCGGTCCATGCCCGCGATGCCGATGGCCGAAAGCAGCGCCGCGATCGTGGTCGGGATCAGCGTGATGAGCAGCGCCGCAAGGATCGCCACCGGCACCGAACCGCCCGCATAGCTGGCAAAGCCGGGGATGGTGGCGACGGCGATCAGGAAGATGATGGTCAGGCCCACCAACAGCAGGGTCAGGGCGATCTCGTTGGGGGTCTTCTGGCGCTCGGCGCCTTCGACCAGCGCGATCATGCGGTCGAGGAAGCCCTGCCCCGGATTGACGGTAACACGCACGCGAATCTCGTCGGAGATGACGCGGGTGCCCGCCGTCACCGCCGAGCGGTCACCGCCCGCCTCGCGGATGACGGGCGCGCTCTCGCCCGTGATCGCGGCCTCGTTGACCGAGGCGACACCGGCGACGACTTCGCCGTCCGAGGGGATGAGATCGCCGGTCTGGACGAGGACGACGTCGTCCTTTTTCAGCAGGCTGGCGGGGACGGAGTCGTAGCGGCTACCGTCACCCTTCAGCCGCTTGGCAGTGAGTTCGGCCTTGGTGGCGCGCAAGCTGGCGGCCTGCGCCTTGCCGCGCCCTTCTGCCAGCGCCTCGGCGAACGTGCCGAACAGGACGGTCAACCAGAGCCACAGCACCAGCTGGATCTTGAACCCGGCGTCGAGGCCGTCGCGGCCGACGATGAGCAGCACCGTCAGCAGCACCGCGACGACGGCGGTGGTGAACATCACCGGGTTGCGGATCAGTTCCTTCGGATTGAGCTTGCGGAAGGCATCGCCGATCGCCGGAACGATCAGGTCTGCGGTGAACAGGGATTTGGTTTGCGATCGGGACATCGTCAGGTCCTCAGAAAAGCTGGCCACGGATCATCGCGAGATGATCGGCGACAGGGCCAAGGGCGAGGCTGGGAAGAAAGGTCAGGCCGCCCACGATCAGGACGATGCCGATCAGCAGGCCCGTCCACAGCAGCCCGGTGGTGGGGAAACTGCCCGCCGTCTCCGGCGTGTACCTTTTGGCGGCGAGGCTGCCCGCGATCGCCAGCATCGGCACGATGACGAAGAACCGGCCGAGCCACATGGCGACGCCCAGCATGCCGTTGTAGAACGGCGTGCCCGCACTCAGCCCCGCGAAGGCCGAGCCGTTGTTGCCTACGGCGCTGGTGAAGGCGTAGAGGATCTCGGAGAACCCGTGCGGCCCCTTGTTGAGCGGCCCGGCAAGGCCCGCAGGCAGCACCGAGGCCACGGCGGTCATGCCCAGGATCACCAGCGGCAGCACCGCGATCGCCAGCACCGCCAGCTTGACCTCGCGGCTCTCGATCTTCTTGCCGACGTACTCGGGCGTTCGGCCCACCATCAGACCCGCAACGAAGACGGCAAGGATGGCGAACAGCAGGAAGCCATAGATGCCTGCGCCGACGCCGCCGACGACGACTTCGCCAAGCTGCATGTTGAACAGCGGGATCATGCCGCCCAGCGCCGTGAAGCTGTCATGCATGGCATTGACCGCGCCGCAGCTCGCCGCCGTGGTGACGACCGAGAACAGCGCCGAGGCGACCACGCCGAAGCGGACTTCCTTGCCTTCCATGTTGCCTCCGGCGATGCCGAGGTGATGGAGCACCGGATTGCCCACCGCTTCCTGCCAGTAGACCACGGCGGTGCCGATCAGGAAGATCGTCATCATCGCCGCCAGGATCGCCCAGCCCTGGCGGGTATTGCCCACCGCCTTGCCGAAGCACCAGGTCATGCCGGTGCCGATCACGAAAATCGACAGCATCTGGACGAAGTTGGTCAGCGCGTCCGGGTTCTCGAAGGGGTGAGCGGAATTGGCGTTGAAGAAGCCGCCGCCGTTGGTGCCCAGCATCTTGATCGCCTCCTGCGAGGCGACGGGGCCGAGCGCGAGCGTCTGCTTCACGCCTTCCAGCGTCGAGACGTCGACCGATGCCGCCAGCGTCTGCGGCACGCCCGCCGCAATCAGGTACAGCGTGTAGACCACGCAGGCGGGCAGCAGCAGGTAGAGCGTCACGCGCGTAATGTCGGCCCAGAAGTTGCCGATTCCGGTAGCGCTGCGGCGCGCGAACCCACGGAACAGCGCGAAGGCCAGCGCGAT
>NZ_ALVC01000208.1:0-5760 GCF_000293195.2 Sphingomonas sp. LH128 | reverse complement strand
GCCACGGAGAAGGCCGGGATGACTTCCACTTGCACGTTAACGTAATCGAGCAGGAACGGAACGGCGCCCACCACCGCGACCAGCCCCGTAAATCGATAGATGTCGAGCACCCGGCCTCGGCCAAGACCCGATGCGATGACGACGAGCACCAGCAGGTAAGCAGGGAACCAGCCATACTCACGGGGAATGCCGAGCTTCAGCGTGTCAGCGCCGATCGCATGGAAATAGCCGCCTGGGGCATTGATATCCTGCCCAGGAATGGAATGGATATCGTTAAAAGTTACTGCAGCTGGGACGACCAGGATATCCTTGCCGCGAACAAGCGAACGGTCAAATCGTCCTCGCATTACATCGATGTAGCTCAGCGTAGGATAGGAACTGACCGCAATCGAGAAGTCTGGGAAAAACAATTCGTCTGTCTTACCATCGATGCCAGCGATCGCCGCCGAGAGGGACGGAATTTTACCAGCGGGGCTTCCGGAAGCATACGGAAGCTGAACGTTCTGATTGAGTGGTCGATGGCGAACGAGAACCGATGCCATACCAGCATGGTCGCGGTAAGCCTGAAGCGGGATTTTCCCCGCGAAGTTGCCCATCTGGCCGTTGCTGTCCACTGCAGCGCCCAACACAACTTTGCCATGATGAGCCTTCAGCGCCGCGACGAACTTGGCATCATCGATGGGATTACCCGGCATCGAAAACGAACGATCAAAGAAGACGCGCTTCGCACCCGCAGCAAACAACTGGTTGATCGTGTCAGCGTCATTGCCATGCGTGATATCGTTGGCGCCGAGTTGGATGAGCGTCTGCGAGTCCTGAAGGACGATGGTGATAGCGCCGCTTGCGGGCTGGGTGCGGGACATCCAGCGCACGTTGCGCAGGTAGTCCTCGAGCGGCAGACCGAGGCCACTGATGCCCATGGCCAGGCCGGTCAGCGCCGCCCAGAACACGATCCGGACGCGAGGTCTTTTCCAGAAACCGCGAAGTTGCCCCCAGATGCCGGTCATGGTCTTCCCCCTGCCCGCATCGTGAGGATGTATCGGGCACAAGCCACCAGCGCGGAAAGCGTCCGCTCTGAATACCGGTGATGGCGACCGATTCTGTTCATTCATGCCCTGCAAAAGAGGCTTTGGTAGGCATGAGCTAACGCAAAGGTACTAAGAAACCGTGTAGTTAATGGTTCGAGCGGGCCGGATCGCTAAATCCGCCCGCAAAGCCCGGTTGATGCCCGGATTAATTGACACCCAGCGAGGTAAACGCCTTGTCAAGCATGAGCATCTGCCAAAGCACTCGGGAATTGTCCGAAGTTCCCGCAACATGCGCATCGACGAGGCCCAGCAGGCGGCGCTGGTCGAACCAGCCGGTTCGCGCCAGGGCTGCCCCGCCTGCGATCTCGCGCGCCGCGCCTGCAAGCGGCCCACGAAACCATTGCGCGATCGGCGTCACGAAGCCCTGCTTGGGACGATAGAGCACGTCATCGGGCAAGTAGCGGCGCATCGCCCGCTTCATCAGCCATTTGCCCTGCCCGCCCTGAACACGCATCCGCTCGGGCAGACTGGCGGCGAATTCGATCAGGCGATGGTCGAGCAGCGGCTCGCGCGCCTCAAGGCTTACCGACATGCTGGTGCGGTCGACCTTGGTGAGGATATCTCCCGGAAGCCAGACCTTGAGGTCGGCATATTGCGCACGGTCGAGGCCCGAACGCGCCGGAGCGTCTCGCATCAGGGCCAGCAACGGATCCTCGGCGCGGTAATCACCGCGCAGGCGGCGGAAATCGTCGGAATAGAGGCGATCGCGCAGCTCCGGCGGCAGGACGGCCATCGAGCGCGCATAGCCTTGCGCGGAATCTCCCGCCAGCGAGAGCAGCGTCGACTTCGCCCGCAGCGGGCGCGGAGCCCAGTCCGCCTTAGGGTAGGCCCTTCCGAGCGCTCCGAAGACCGGACCACGCAGGGATTGCGGCAGCAACGCACGCACTTTGTCTTCCCCGGCCTGGAACACGTGGCGCCGGTAACCGCCAAGCGCTTCATCCGCGCCATCGCCGGAGAGCGCCACCGTGACCGATTCGCGCGCCAATTGGCATACTCGCCAGGTCGGCAGGGCAGAGGCGTCGGCGAAAGGTTCGTCGAACATGCCTGCAAGCTGGTCGATCGCAGCGAAATCGTCAGGCGAGACGATCCGCGAGGCATGGTTCGTGCCGAACTGCCGGGCGATCTTCGTTGCGTACGCACTCTCGTCCAGCCCGGCGACGTCGAAGCCGATCGAGCAGGTCCGTACCGGACTGCCGCTTGCCTCCGCCATGAACGCGACGACGCTGGAACTATCCACACCGCCCGACAGAAACGCGCCAAGAGGCACATCTGCGACCATACGGGACGACACCGCCTGGCGCATGAGGTGCACCAGTTCGGCTTCGAGGTCGGCGGGCTTGCCCTTGCGCCGCTCTGCGAAGGAGACGTCCCACCACTGAACAGGGCGCGGCAACGGAGCGCCATGACGCAGCAGCAACGAATGCCCCGCCGCCAGCTTGCAGACGCCCTTGAGGATGGCCCGATCGTCAGGGACATAGCCCCAGGTCAGATAGTCTTCGACCGCCAGCGGATCGATCTCGCGCCGCAGCAGCGGGTGGGCGGTGAGTGCCTTGAGTTCCGAACCGAAAGCCAGGCTCCCGTCGCTCAACTGCGCGTAATAGAGCGGCTTCACGCCCAGCCTGTCGCGGGCGAGGAACAGAGTGCGCGCGTCGAGGTCGTAGATGGCGAAGGCGAACATGCCCAGCAGCCGCGTAACGCAGCCCGGTCCCCAGCGCCGCCAGGCTGCCAGAATGACCTCGCTGTCGCCATCGGTGCGGAAATGCTCTCCCGCTGCCTTCAACTCATGCCGCAGTTCGCGGTAGTTGTAGATCTCGCCGTTGAAGACGAGCATCGCGCGGCCATCTGGGGATGCCATCGGCTGCGGCGATCCTGCGAGGTCGATGATCGAAAGGCGGCGGTGCCCCAGGGCGACGCCCGGCGCGGTCCATACCCCCTGCCCGTCCGGGCCGCGATGCGCGATGGCGTCGCACATGGCCTCGACCCGGGCGCGATCGACCGGCTTGGGCGTTTCCAGGTGATAGATTCCGGCAATCCCGCACATCGTCCCTGGCCCTACCTGACCTGAGCGATACCGTCCATCCAGCGCGCGAGTGACCCCGTGGATGCGCGGAAGGCGGTGATCGACTGCTCGGCTCGGCCGCGCGGCGTATCTTCGGCGGAGAGGATGAGCATCGTCGTCGGTTCCGCCCGGAACAGGAGATGGTCAACAATCACCGCCAGCTTGAGCCGTGCATTGCTGCCGCTCAATAGTTCGCCCTGACGATACCAGGTCACGGCGATCCTCTCGATCCTGCCGTTGCCGAGGAGGCGCTCGCCCTTGCCAGCTTCGACCGACGGTGCCGGCGACTGCCATGCCCATGCGCTGGCTGGAACAAGCGCGCCCTGACCGAAGCCGCCTGCCTCCCGTCCCTCTCCCTGGCTGGCGTAGAGGGCGACGAAGACATCGACCTGATGCCCCCGACCGTCCCGATAACGGCCGAGCAGGCGGTGATCGGCGCCCTGCGCGCGCGGTTCCCACCAGATCGTTGGGGTATAATCCACCCGCGCCCATCCCTCGACCGCAGGCAAGTCAATGCGCGCCGGGACAGGAGCAGCCAGCGTATCGGCTGCGAGAGCCCAGCACCGCGCCGCGATCAGCACCAGCGCGAAGCCGATCACCGCCACCGTTCCGGAAATGGCGAAACGTTCCAGACCCGCCAGCCACCCGGCGTTTTCAATAGCCGCAAGGTCGATCGCCGGACCATCCAGAGGGCGGTCGAAGAAACGCCAGGCGCAGGCGATCACCAGCGCCAGCACGATCGCGAAGAAGAACCAGCCGTAAACGATATGGTCGAAGCCCGCCGCAGCCTCTATGCCGAAAATCTGCGCGGCATAGATCGTACCCCATGCCCGGATCCCGTTGGCGAGGATCGGCACGGCCACGCAGGCCAGCAGCATCACGGTTCGACGCCGCCAGCTGAGGAAGCAGACATTGGCGGCCAGCACACCGAAAGCGACCATCGCGATGAGGAACTTCACGCCCGAACAGGCTTCGGCTACCTCGAACAATCCTGCGGGCGTATCGATGAAAACGCCGTCGATCCGGGCCGGAATGCCGCTGAGATGGGTGAGCGCGATGGTGATTTCGGCAGTGATCGTCTGCAGGACGTTGACCAGTTCCTCGCCGATCGGGACCAGGAACACCAGATAGCCCAGCGGGAAGATCAGCGCCGCAGTGACCCTGACACCCAGGATCAGGGGAACGCAGGCGCCCAACATGGCGACGACACCTGCCTGCCGGGCAAGGTCCAGTCCCGACATCGCGCCCAGCAGCCACAGGAAGGCTGCCCCCGCCAGCAGGATGAGCCCCGGCCACCACGCGGTAGGCGTCAGGCGTTCCAGCTGCGGCCAGCGCTGCCAGACCAGCCAGCCCAGAATCGCCGGGATCAGCAGGACGTGATTGTACGTGGAGATATCCCACCACTGACGCGCCATCGCGCCCCAGTCGCCGAGGAAGGCGAACAGCAGCACCAGCCACGCCGCGCCAAGGCGGATGATCCCGCCACGCCACTGCGGCGAAAGCGCGCGCCATGCGCGGGCGGGACCGGCAAGGGACGTCGAGGCAACATCAAGCGACATCGGTAAGCGCCTCGCCCATGGTGCCGAGATATTCGGGCAGCCGCGCCAGTGCGGCCTCCCAGCTGGCGTTGGCGACGATCCACGTGCGGGCAGCCGCCCCCATCAGCTTGGCCGCTTCCGGCGCGCGAGCAAGGTCGAGGACCGCCTGCGCCATCGCGGCATCGCCGTCACGTATCGCGAAATCCCGGCCGTCGATCGCATCGATACCCGTCGCGGCGCCAGGAGAGAGCACCACGGGCAGCCCCATCGCCATCGCTTCCAGCACCTTGTTCTGAACCCCCCGCGCAATTTCCAGTGGCACCAGAGCGACGTCGGCGGCGGCGAGCCAGGGGCGAATGTCATCCACCCTGCCCCACACCTCGACGCCATCCTGTCCGGAACGGGCCTGTAAAGCTGCCGGCGGATTGCGGCCGACGATATGGAGCGTGGCATCGGGACACGTCCTGCGCACGAGCGGCAGGACGCGATCGATGGCGCGGGTGGCCGCCTCGATGTTCGGCGCGTAATCCATCTGTCCGGTGAAGACGATACGCGGAGCACCCTTCGCTGCCATGCGCGGCTCCGGAGCGACCGCAAACGGGTCGAAATATGCAGCGTCGAGGCCGTTGCCCATCGCCCGCACGCGGCCCTGCTCACTGGCCAGCCGCGAGCGCAGGAGCCCGACTTCGGCGTCGCTGATCAGCAGGGTGACTGACGCCCCCGCGCAGATCCGCGCTTCCTCGCGCCGCAACAGGCGCCCCTCCCGGCGCTCCATCCATGCGCGAATACCGCGTCCTTTCGCGGCGTAGGCTTCGAACTTGGCAGAATCGACGTCCACAAGATCGGCCACGACACGGCCCCGAAAATCGCCGGGCACATACTGCGCCATCTGTCCGGAAAACACGTAGACGGTGTCGATGTCACGCTCGGCAAGCAGATCGCGCACGTAGGTTTCGAGGTCCTTGTCGTAAAACGCGGTGAGACTGAGCGGGCGGCCGCTCGCCAGAGCCTGTACACCGGCGACGGGCAGCGGCTTGGAGCGCTCGACCAGTCGATAGCTGGTGGCGAGGTCGGC
>NZ_ALVC01000207.1:0-7488 GCF_000293195.2 Sphingomonas sp. LH128 | reverse complement strand
TCAGCGGCTCCAGCCGGTTCAGGTAGTGCGGCGGCGAATCCTTGGTGATGTACTGGCTGTCGACGATGAACACGAAGTCGAACTTTGCGGCCTCGGCCTTGCGCACCTGTTCGATGTACCACCGGATGTTGACGCTGGCGTCCGCCGGAATGTCGGGATCGAGCCAGCGGTTGTGCTGGCCGGGACCGCCCGCGCCCATCGTGACGAGGCCGAGCTTCAAGGTTCTTCTGGTCATTGCCGTAACTCCTTTGCCGGATGGTCGTTCGGTGATTGCAGTCTGGCTCACAGGCGCCCCTTGAGCGTCAGCCCGTACATGCGCGGCTCACCCAAAGCGCCCTGGACGATGCCGTTGGAAGCGCTGACGGAGAGCGTGTTGAAGTAGTTCTTGTTGAACAGGTTGCGTACCCACAGGGAGGCTTCCCAGCGGTCATCGGGATCGCGCACGCCGCCGTGCAGGCCGACCAGCGTGTAGCCGCGCACCCAGGTGAAGGGATCGAGGTTCACCGCCGCGTAGAAGCCCGAACGATAGCTGATGTCGCCGCCCGCGAAGGCATCGACGTTGCCCACCGAATGCAGGTATTCGGCGTTGCCGGTCAGGGCGAGGCGCGCTGCGCCCGAAGCGCGGCGGCCCGACAGGTCCATCGAGGACAGGTAGGAATAGAGGAACTGCGAAGGCGCGTTGCGGTACGAGCGGTATTCCGCGTCGTTGTAGGTTCCCGCGACGCCGATGTTCAGCCCGTCGAACGGCTGGGCGCGGGCATCGACCTCGACACCGCGCGATCGCAGCTTGCCGACGTTGCTGATGTAGCCGACGGCAGGCGTCACCGCGTAGTTGACGAAGTTCGCCTGGTAATTGCTGACGTCGGCCCAGAACAGCGCCAGGTTGAATTCCGCCTTGCCGCCCAGCAGGCGCGTCTTGATGCCCAGTTCGTAGTTGTCGACCTTCTCGGGCCGCACGAAGATGTCCACGCCCAGTGACTGGCGCACGAGGTTGATGCCGGGCGACTTGTACCCGCGCGAATAGGACGCATAAGTATGGACGTCGCTCGAAAGGTCGTAGGCGGCGATGGCGGTGCCGGACACGTTGCTGGTGTTGTCCGACGCGGTGTAGGCGCCCGCAGGCGCATAAGCGGCGCGCAGCGCGGCGACGGTGGACCGGATCGCCGGATCGAAGCTGGAAAGGAGCGCGTAATCGCCCGTGGCGTAGGCTTCATAAATGCCGGTCTTGTGCTCGTAAGTGTAGCGAAGACCGCCCGTCAAGCGCAGCGAGGGGGAGATGTTCCATGTCGCCTGCCCATAGGCCGCATAGCTGTGGGTCGCGGGAAGGACGTGATTGTACGATGTCAGGCCGTCGAACACGGCAGAGGGTAATGTCGATACCGATGCCGTCGGCGTGTTCGCGGTGGTCAGCCACGTTGTCGCGTCGCGGCCATAGCGGTTGATGACGTCGTCGTCGGCCTCCTGCCAGAAGAAGTAGAGCCCCGCAGTATAGTCGATGGTTTCGCCGCCCTTGGATGCGGCGCGCAGTTCCTGGCTGAACTGCTGCTGTTTGGTGGCCACCACGCTGTTGGTGATGATGTTGGCGCCAAACTGGTCGCCGTCGTAATTGGGCACCCATTTCCAGTTGCGGTATGCGGTGATCGAGGTCAGCGTCAGCGGGCCGACGTCCCAGTCCGCGCGGGCCTGAACACCCCAACTGGGCATCTCGTCGTACTGCGAGGAGTCGATGTCGGTCTTGCGGTCGAAGGCGTTGACGGTGCCCGGCGTGTATCCGACGTCGGCGGCACGGCGGTAGAACCCGCGGACCTGCGCGCCGTTCGCCAGTGTCGTCGGCAGGACGCCGGCGATGCTGGTAAAGCCGACGTCGCCCTTCTGGATGCTGTAGTCCGCGATCAGGCGCAGCTTGAAGTCCGCGCTCGGCTTGTAGAGCAGATCGAACCGCGCGGCATGATTGTCGAGGTTGTCCCAATGCTCGCGCTGGGTGGTGTTGTAGATCAATCCGTCGCGCCGGTTGCGCAAGTACGAGACGCGGAACGCCAGGTCGTCGCTGACCACCCCGTTGTACGCGAAGTAGCCGCGCACCTGGTTGTAGTTGCCGTAGCTCAGCTCCGCCCGCGCTTCCTGCTGGAACTGCGGCTCGCGCGTGGTGATGTCGATCGCGCCCGCAACGGTGTTCTTGCCGAACAGGGTGCCCTGCGGCCCGCGCAGGACCTGAATGCTTTCGATGTCGATCAGGTCGGTGATGACCGATCCGGTACGCGGCCGGTAGACGCCGTCCACATAGAGCCCGACGCCCTGTTCGAGCCCGTCGTTGGTGCCGCCGGCATTGGTGCCGATGCCGCGGATCGTGATCGTCTGGTTGCGGCCGCTGAAGCCCTGGATATTGAGGCTGGGGAGCTGCTGAACCACCTGCTTGAGCGAGCTGACGCCCTGCGCCTCCAGCTGGCGGCTGGAAATGGCGGAAATCGCGATGGGAACGTCCTGCGCACTTTCCGTGCGGTAGCGCGCGGTCACGGTGATTTCGCCGATGTCTGCGTCAACGGCCGCTGCATCCGCCGGGCCGGCGGCTTCTTCGGCCGAAGCCACTTGAGGAAAAATTACCGCAGAGACTGCAATCGCGGACGCCGCGCTGGCGAGCAATCTGTGTCTTCTTCCAGAAAAAGTCCTACCGAACAACGCTTTCAAACCAACCCCCTCATTCGATGAATGCGGAGCGGTGTGACGGATATATGTCTACTTAATCAATAGACATAGTCTGAAGTCTATATGACTTTGGCTCAAGTGCGGCTTTTGCTTGGTCGGAGTGGCGAGAAGCTTTTAGCGAAAGCCCGGCGCATCCTTCGCCACCGCGCTATGCTGATGACGGCATTTGACAGGAGCAAGCGCATCATCCTTGCATGGATGACGTCGTCGATTGACCGAGGGGCCGGTTGTGCTGAACATCTATTCAGTCGGCAGCCCAAACCCTGGAGCACCGAACCATGTTAGATCAGGCGCTCTGCGAGAAAATCCACGAAAACCCTGACCCGGGCCGGTACATTCGCCCCGCCCATAAAAACAGCATGGATTGTTTCGATGTCGCCCGGATTATAGTCTTCCAATATCGCCACCAACTGGCCTGATGCCAGCTCGGGTTGGACACTGAACCGCCCCACGCGGGTAATGCCGACACCGTCGGCCGCGAGCTGGCCCAGCGTCTCACCATTGTTAGCCTCGATCGTGCCGCGAACGCTCAGCGCATAATCCCGCCCATCCTTGCGAAACGGCCAGACGGGTTCGGCCCGGCGGAAATTGAAGTTAAGGCAATTATGGCCATGCAGATCCTCTGGTATCGCCGGTGTGCCGTGGCGGTGCAGATAAGCCGGCGAAGCGACGATGACCCGGCCGTTTTCGCCCAGCTTGCGGGCGGTCAGCGGACTGTCGGTCAGGGGGCCAAAGCGGATCGCCACATCTGCCTGTCCTGCGGCGATGTCGACCAGCCGGTCGCTGAGGCTGATATCGACGATGATATGCGGATAAATCTGCGCAAACTCGCCGAGCAACGGCACGATGCACAGCCGGCCATGAGAATGGGCCGCGCTTACCCTCAGCCGCCCGCGCGGGGCGCCGCGATCGGCGATCGACTGTTCGGCTTCGTCGAGATCGGCGAGGATGCGCCGGGCGCTGCCGAGATAGGCCTGTCCCTCGGCCGTCAGCGTCAGGGCGCGGGTGGAGCGCAGCAACAGGCGAACTCCCAGCCGATCCTCGATCCGGTCCACCGCGCGGCTGACCGCCGAGGGCGTGAGGCCCAGCAGCCGGCCCGCAGCCGAGAAACTGCCTTCGGAGATCACCGCCGCGAAGGTTTCCAGCGCCCGTGCCCGATCGGCGTGGAAGGGCATCTTTTCATCCAATGCAAAGATCTTTCGCCTTTCGCCCCGCTAAACGGAGGCCATTGGCTATTCCATTTATGCGTGCATCACGGAATGAAAAGGGATCACAATGGAATATCGGCAACTGGGCGCATCGGGCCTGCGGGTACCTGCGCTGAGCTTCGGCACCGGCACATTCGGCGGTTCCGGCCCCCTGTTCGGGGCCTGGGGCAATAGCGACGCGCAGGAAGCGCGCCGTCTGGTCGATATCTGCCTCGACGCCGGCATAACCCTGTTCGACACCGCCGATGTCTATTCGGGCGGAGCGTCGGAAGAAGTGCTGGGCGCGGCGATCAAGGGACGGCGCGACGCAGTGCTGATCTCCACCAAGCTCGGTCTGCCGACCGGGGACGGCCCGGGCGACTGGGGTGTATCGCGCGGCCGGCTGATCCGCGGCGTGGAGGCGGCGCTGAACCGTCTCGGCACCGACTATATCGATCTGCTGCAACTCCACGCCTTCGACGCCTCGACCCCGGCGGACGAATTGCTGGCGACGCTGGACGAACTCATCCGCGCAGGCAAACTGCGCCATGTCGGCGTTTCCAACTATCCCGGCTGGCAGTTGATGAAGGCGCTGGGCGTGGCGGATCGCCATGGCTGGCCGCGCTTCGTGGCCCATCAGGTCTACTATTCGCTGATTGGCCGCGCCTACGAGGCGGACCTGATGCCGCTCGCTGCAGATCAAGGCGTGGGCGCACTGGTGTGGAGCCCGCTCGGCTGGGGACGCCTCACCGGCAAGATCCGGCGCAGCAGCCCGATCCCCGAAGGCAGCCGTCTACACCAGACCGCCATCTTCGCGCCACCGGTGGAGGACGAACATCTCTACCGGGTCGTCGACGCACTCGATGAGATCGCGGCGGAAACCGGCAAGACGGTTCCACAGATCGCGCTCAACTGGCTGTTGCAGCGGCCCACGGTGTCGTCGGTCATCATCGGGGCGCGTAACGAGGAGCAGTTGTGCCAGAACCTTGGCGCTGTGGGTTGGTCACTCACGACAGAACAGGTCGCCCGGCTCGATCAGGCCAGCTATCGGATGCCCGCCTACCCCCATGCACCCTATCATCAACAGGATGGTTTCGCCCGCCTGAACCCGCCGCTTGTCTGACGGGAGGAGTATCATGAAGATCAATCCACCACTTCTCGCGCTGGCGGCTGGGGCCTTCGGCATCGGCGTCACCGAATTCGCACCGATGGGCCTGTTGCCCGTCATCGCCGCCGACCTTGGTGTCTCGATCCCTTCGGCCGGTCTGCTGATCAGTGCTTATGCGATCGGCGTGATGCTGGGCGCGCCGCTGATGACGCTGACCACCGAGCGATTGCCACGCCGCACCTTGCTGATTGTGCTCGCCGCGATCTTTACGGCGGGCAACCTGATGGCAGCGCTTTCCGGCAGTTATGGGATGCTGCTGTTCGCGCGGATCGTCACGTCGCTCAACCACGGCGCCTTCTTCGGCGTAGGATCGATCGTCGCTGCCAGCCTGGTCCCACCCCAGCGGCAAGCCGGCGCGGTGGCCGCCATGTTCATGGGGCTGACGATCGCCAATGTCGTCGGCGTGCCGCTGGCGACCTGGGCGGGCGAAGTCATGGGGTGGCGCTCGGCGTTCTGGGGCATTTCCGTGCTCGGTCTGCTGACTATCGCGGCGCTGCGGCTGACCTTGCCAGATATGCCTGCGCCAACGGACGGGGATGCACGCTCCGAACTGCGGGTGCTGATGCGTGGTCCAGTGCTGGCGGCGCTGGGTCTGACGGTGGTTGGTGCGAGCGCGATGTTCACCGTGTTCACCTATATCACCCCGATCCTGCGCGAGCAGACCCATGGCTCGATCGGTTTCGTGACGGCAATGCTGGTGGTCTACGGCGTGGGGCTGACCATCGGCAACTGGCTGGGCGGGCGCTTTGCGGACCGATCAGTCGATGTGACTCTCATCGTGACGCTGGCTGCGTTGACGGCGGTACTGGCCGCCTTCGCCTATGCCATGCCTTACGCAGGGCCGACCGCCGTGCTCATCTTCCTGTGGGGCATCGCCAGCTTCGCACTGGTCCCGCCGCTGCAGGTCCGCGTGATGAGTGCCGCCGCCGATGCACCGAACCTCGCTTCCTCGATGAACATCGGCGCCTTCAATCTCGGCAACGCGATCGGCGCCGGGCTGGGCGGAGGAGTAATTGCTGCAGGCTTCAGCCTGCCCATTGTCGCGATCGCTGGAGCGGCAGCGTCGGGCGTCGGCTTGCTCGCCGTGCTGATGAGCGCTCGAAAGTCTCCATCAAGTCATGTCGGGCTTCCTGAAGAGCTTTGCAGTGAAATGGGTTTAACTGAGGCGTGTGTACGAATATCCCGGGCCAGCCCTTAAACGGTCAGATTGCTTACGGCCATCATGGACCTTCATGATGGCTAAGCAGAACGTCCGAACCCGGGGTTCGGAAATTGACGCCCGAATGACAGGAACGGGTCGTCCGTCGACAAAGCCGGTATTAGCAAAACCCAAATTCAGCTCGACTTTTCAGTACGCTGAATGGCTACGAATGACGCAGCGAAAACCAATATGCGAGGTCGATGTGTCGATCATTTCGGGGTGGCGCGCGGCGGGACGGTAGCGCTGGCAGTAGTTGGCCGCGCACAAGTGCGACCCGCCTTTCAACACCTTGCGGCCGATCCGCAGATCGGGCCGGGCCGGATCGAAGCTGTCCCTTAGCCTGGCACCGCGCGGGTTGCTGAGGGTGCAGCACGATTGCCCGCTCTTCTTTTTCGCGGGCGCCTCGGGCCGGTCGCTCCACCAGTCGCAAGTCCATTCCCAGGTGTTGCCGATCATGTCGAACAGGCCGTAACCGTTGGCGGCATAAGTCCCGACCGGAGACGTCCGCTCCCATCCATCAAGCATCTGGTTGGCGAAAGGGAACAGGCCTTGCCAGTAGTTCGCCATCATCGTGCCGCCGGGCGCCAGTTCGTCGCCCCAGGCATAGTCGGCTCCTTCGAGACCGCCCCGCGCGGCGAATTCGAATTCCGCCTCGGTCGGCAAGCCCTTTCCCGCCCATGTCGCATGGCTTCGGCATCGGCGTAAGCGATCTGGACAACCGGATGCTCCCATAGGCCGAGACTGCCGATGTCGCTTCCCGGTCCCAGCGGATGGCGCCAGTCGGCGCCGAATTCAAACCGCCACCAGTTGCCTGGATCGGAGGTATCGACTGGTGTTGACGTCTTGTGGAACACCAGCGCCCCGGCGCGGTCCATTCCGGGCAGCATCCCCGGATAGTCCTTGGGATCGGGTGCGATCTCGGCGACGGTGGTATATCCCGTCGCGTCGATGAACGCCGCGAACTGGCGATTGGTGACAGGCGTGGTATCGATCCAGAAGCCATCCACCGAGACACGGCCCAGCGGCGCTTCCTCGGGATAGAAACGCTCCGACCCCATCGTGAAGCTGCCGCCCGCGACCCAGGCCATGCCAGGCCGCACCTGCATTCCGTCGTCGGCATCCTGATAGGCGATGCTCATGTCAGATTTCGGTCCCGGCAAGCTTGAATCTGCCCTCCATGCCCGTCACCGGGTCAGATAGCCAGCCTCCACCGCCAGACTGTGCCCGGT
>NZ_ALVC01000206.1:0-2885 GCF_000293195.2 Sphingomonas sp. LH128 | reverse complement strand
CCTCTCAATTCCGCTCAGGGCGAACTTGTTGAAGCCCCCTCGGGCACAAAAGTCCGGGGCGACGAATACTTCCCCAATTCCAAGGCAGTCTCTAAGTCAGGACACATGAGCAGCGTGATCCGAATCCCCTCCCCGCGTTCCGTGATCGACCGGCGCGAACTTGTGCAGACGATCGAGAAGCTGGTGGAAGCCTATGGCGCCGCCAAGGGACGGCGCTACATCGTCGAAACGCTGCGCACTGCCCTTGCCGACGGGCGCGAGGAAATCGCCCGCCGCCTCGACGCCAAGCCCTCGGCCGGGCACGAGGTCGCCGAGGCGCAGGCATTCCTCACCGACCAGCTGATCCGCGTCATCCACGATCACATCGTCACCAACGTCTACCCAGCCGGAAACCGCTCCAAGGGCGAGCGGCTGACGATCATGGCGGTCGGCGGCTATGGCCGGGGCGAGATGGCGCCGCATTCCGACGTGGACATCGCGTTCCTCACCCCGATCAAGCAGACGCCGTGGTGCGAGCAGGTGATCGAGGCGATGCTATACTTCTTATGGGACCTGTCGCTGAAGATCGGCCATTCGAGCCGCTCGCTCGACGACATGGTGCGCATGTCGAAGTCGGACCTGACGATCCGCACCGCGATGCTGGAGGGCCGCTACGTCTGGGGCGACCAGGACCTCTACGAGGAGGCCCGCGCCCGCTTCTTCAAGGACGTCGTCTCGGGCACAGAGCGCCAGTTCGTGGTCGAGAAGCTGGCCGAGCGCGAGGAACGCCACAAGCGCATGGGCGACAGTCGCTACGTCGTCGAGCCCAACGTCAAGGAGGGCAAGGGCTCCTTGCGCGACCTTCACGCGCTCTACTGGATCGGCAAGTACATCCACAAGGTCCGCTCGCCCGCCGAACTGGTCGACGTGGGGCTGCTGACAGCCAAGGAATACCGCAGTTTCCGCCGCGCCGAGAACTTCTTCTGGGCGGTGCGCTGCCACCTTCACACCATCACCCGCCGCGCCGAGGACCGCCTGACCTTCGACCTCCAGCGCGAGGTGGCGGCGCGGATGAACTTCTCCGACCGCCCCGGCAAGAGCGCGGTGGAGCGTTTCATGCAGATGTTCTTCCTGCAGGCCAAGGTGGTCGGCAGCCTGACCGGCGTGTTCCTCGCGCAGCTCGACGAGCAGTTCGCCAAGCGCCAGCCGCGCGGGCTGCTGGCGGGTTTCCGCGCCCGCGAACGGCTGCTCAAGGGCTACAAGGTGTTCGGCGGCCGTCTGCGCGCGCCCTCGGACGACTGGTTCGAGAGCGATCCCGTCCGGATGATCGAGATCTTCGTCCTCGCCGAGCGCGAGGGCCTGGAAATCCACCCCGAAACACTGCGCCTGATCTCCCGCGATGCCGCGCTGATCAAGGACGAGGTGCGGAGCGACAAGCGCGCCAATGAGCTGTTCATGGAACTGCTCACCAGCCGCCGGAACCCCGAAGTCGCGCTGCGCAGCTTCAACGAGGCGGGGGTGTTCGGCCGCTTCGTCACCGAATTCGGCCGCGTCAACGCGCAGATGCAGTTCGACATGTACCACCACTACACGGTGGACGAGCACACCATCCGCGCCATCGGCCTCGTCTCGCGCATCGAGAAGGGCGAGCTGAAGGACGACCACCCCCTCGCGCATGAAGTGATTCACAAGGTCCGCTCGCGCCGGGCGCTCTACGTCTCGGTGCTGCTCCATGACATCGCCAAGGGCCGCAAGGGCGACCACTCGGTGCTGGGCGCAGAGATCGCGCTGAAGCTGTGTCCGCGCTTCGGGCTGGACGAGGAGGAGACCGAACTGGTCTCCTGGCTGGTGCGCCATCACCTGCTGCTCTCCGCCACCGCGATGAAGCGCGATCTGTCGGACGGCAAGACCATCGCCGACTTCGTCGAGGTCGTGCAGTCGGTCGATCGCCTGCGCCAGCTGACGGTGCTTACCATCGTCGACATCCGCGCGGTCGGGCCGGGCACCTGGAATTCGTGGAAACGCCAGCTGATCGCCACGCTCTACGGCGCAGCCGAGGAACGCCTGCGTCTCGGGCACGCAGAGTTCGGTCGTCCCAAGCGGGTCGAGGCCAAGAAGGCGCAGGTCGAGGCGATGGGCGGTGCCTATGCCGCGCTGGTCGAGAAGGTCGGCGCGATCCTCGGCGACGCCTACTGGATCGCCGAACCCGAAGACGTCATCGCCCGCAACCTCATCCAGCTCGATGCTTCGGACGACGAACCGCTATCGATCTCGACGGAATACTACCCGGCCCGCGGGGCGACGCTGGTGACGGTGATCGCCTCGGACCACCCCGGCCTGTTCTACCGCATCGCCGGGGGCATCCATCTGGCGGGCGGCAACATCATCGACGCGCGCATCCACACCACCCGCACCGGCCGCGCGGTCGACAACTTCCTCGTGCAGGACCCGCTCGGCCGCCCGTTCATGGAGTACGGGCAGCTACGCCGCCTCGAACTCACCATCGAGAACGCGCTCGCCAACCGCATCAAGATTCTGCCGCAGCTGGTCGCCAAGCCCGACGCGCGCCCGCGCGCCGACGCCTTCGACGTGCGCCCGCGCGTCCTGTTCGACAACAAGGCGTCGAACCGCTTCACCGTGGTCGAGATCAACGCGCGCGACCGCCCGGCGCTGCTCAACCGGCTGGCGCATGCGCTGTTCGAATCCAAACTGATGGTCCACTCGGCCCATATCGCGACGTATGGCGAACGGGCGGCGGACACCTTCTACGTGACGGACCTGCTGGGCGAGAAGATCACCGCCGCCCCGCGCATCAAGGCGATCGAGCGGCGTCTTCTGGAGGCCACCAGCGAGCCAAGCCTGGAGGAAGCGGTGGCGTGAGAAGAAAAGCCCACCCCCAGCCCCTC
>NZ_ALVC01000205.1:0-2727 GCF_000293195.2 Sphingomonas sp. LH128 | reverse complement strand
GAATACATCGAGGATCTTCCCTCGATTCGCGCGATCGCCTTTTCGATACCGCTCGCCAGTTGCTGCAATCATGTCGTCGCGCGTCATCATGCTGACCCTCCTCATTTGTCTGCTCCACAATCAATATCTTCGGGAGCATTCTTGATGAGGCAACGACTATGCCTTGGGGAACAATTCTATTGAGGCAATGCGCCGGACTCCGTAATCGTCGCGCTACAGAAGACTTTGCCTCGCGCCTTGTCGAGGCCGGGCCAGTTGTGCGCCAGTACTGCGTCGCGGAGTGTGGCGTACGTGCCCTGAACCTGCGCAGGCGTGATAATCTTTTCCGGACCGAAAACGGCGAGCACCTCCCTATCAAGGGCGTCGTAAGCCGCTTCGTTGAAAGGAAGCGCGTCGAACCCTCCGCTTGCAGCGTTCTGCTCGTCCATCGAATTGAACATGATGAGGATGGGCGCGTGATCCGGATGCGCGTCAGACCAGATACGGATGTCGCGCAGGCACTCGACGAGCAGAAGGCAGTTGGTATTGTCGTCGATCCCGGGAATATGCATCACTTTGAAGCCAGGCTTCTGGAGGCGCGGGTCAGCTGAAATCCTGGCAAAGTGCCCGCCTTCAGGGTCATAATTGACGTCGAACTCGAACGCACGCGCACCTGCCTCGAGTTGATCTTTTACCGGACGATGCGCGTAATCCTTCGCCATCGCGGCTTTCTCGGATTGCTGCCGAAGACGAGCGATCGTCTCGGGCGACGTAGCGGCTTTGTAGGTGTTGTGTGTTCCGACCTCAGTGATGTCGGCCATAGTCAAGTTACGCGCCGGTTTGGCATGCGCGCCCAGTGGCGCAAGCGCGCCTGCCAAAGCGATAGCCGAACCGAGAAATCTCATCTGCACAGTAGCACCCCGCTCAATGTTGCAGTCGAGACCCAGACGGATTTTGCGAGAAAATCCTCACTGAAAAATCGCGAGGCAAAGACAATTTTTACAAAAAAGAAGGGAGGTCTCAAATGGTCATAAAATTGTAGCGGAGTGATCATAGCGCCCGGCTCGAACGAGAAGCCGATTCCCTTTCAATCGGGAGTCGATCAATGGTGTCGCTGTTGCCGGTTGATAGATCTATATGGCTTCGACTGAAGTCGAAGATAGCTTATGCTACCGGGCTTTCGTCCGATGCCGAAGATATTCTCAGTTCTGCTTATGTAAAAATGGCAGAGCGAGGTAGCGAGGCAATCGGAAACGAGGAGGCATTCTTGTTTCGTACGGCGATGAACCTTCATATCGACGAGCGGCGCAAGGCATCATCAAGGGGCACTGCTTGCTATCTCGAACTCGACGATCTTCTGGTCGATCCCACCCCTCTTCAGGATGAGACGCTGGATGCCAGGAGGCAATGGGAAGCGGTGCAGAACCTGATCGAACGCCTCCCCGAACGAACTCGCGAGGTCCTGTTTATGCGACGTGTGGATGGCATGCGTTACAAGGACATTGCGCGAGAACTCGACATCAGCGAGAGCGCAGTTGAAAAGCATATCGCTAAGGCAGCCACGCTGCTGCTCAGAGCGAGCAAAAATCGTTGAAGGCCTCTTTGCGTACCGACCAAAAAATCGAAGAAGAGGCAGCGCAGTGGCTTGCTCGCCTGCATTCCGATTCCTGCACCGTAAAGGATGAAGAGCGTTTTCGCGCGTGGCTGACAAGCGACGCGCGCCATACGGTTGCGTTCGAAGAATTGACCAGCGCATGGGAGGCCCTTGGCCAGGTTCGATGGCCTGTGAGCGAACCAGCAAGAAGCAGGGGACGCTTCAACCGCCGAACGGTTCTATCCGGGATCGCTGCCTCTGCGATCAGCGCCAGCGGCCTTGTGGGCTGGAGCGCCGCATATGCGGGAGTTTACCAGACCGACGTCGGAGAGCAGAAGCGTGTGGTCCTGCCGGATGGCACCCGCGTGATGCTCGACACCGACACGAAAATTCGCTTCCGCGATGGCGAGGACGGCAACGAGGTACGCCTCTACCGCGGGCAGGCAAGCTTCATTGCTTACCGTCCAACCGCCGCTCCACTTCAGGTTTGCGTAGGCCAGTCGAAGGTCCTTGCCCAGCGATCCACATTCGATGTCCAGTGCGATGATGGCGCCCTGAGCCGATTGGTCGTGGCCGATGGTTCGGTCCGCGTCACAAACGACGGCGCGCTTCCCAATGCCTATGACGTAAGGTCGGGCGAGGTGGTATCGGCAAACATGCCGAAGCCGACGATTGTGGACGGACATCGCCTGGCTCAAGTCACTGCCTGGCATGGCGGGCGACTGGTTTTTTCGAATGACGATGTAGCTACCGCAGTAAGCGAGATGAACCGTTACAGCGATAACAAGCTCACTTGTCTTGATGATGCTGTGGCCACCATGAAGATTAGTGGAACATTTCATGTCGGTGACACTGAAGGTTTCGCTAAATCATTAGCTCTGGCGCTTCCTGTCCAAGTCATGAGGACGGATGATTCCATTGGTATAAAGTCATTGTGATCTGTCACTGAAATGTAACAAAATTCTTCTGAGGTTTTTGGGAACTTTTTCGTCTTGGTATCGAACGATCAATCTGGTCGCCAAGTTCATATCGGGGCTTTCATACTATGCGTCTGAAGAAGTTGCTGCTGCTTTGTGCAGCCAGCGCCACTATTGTCGCGTTCGCAGATGGGGCTGCCATCGCGCAGACCGCACCGGTCGACATCGCCGTGCCGG
>NZ_ALVC01000204.1:0-17841 GCF_000293195.2 Sphingomonas sp. LH128 | reverse complement strand
GCATAGCCGACCAGTTCACGCGCGATCGCAGTGGTCACCTTCGGCTGCGGTTTGCCGGTGGCTGCCAGGCGACGGTAGCGCTGACACAGGCGAACCTGTGCTTTCCATCCGATCGCCTGGATTTCGTCTGGTAAATCAGCAACGCGCTCACGATAACGGCGCTCCTCGCGGGCAGGAAGACGATACGACCATCCTGCTTCGACCAGCATGGTTCGGGCATGTCCATTACCCGCGCGGGTAATCCGGCCGCGCTTGGTACGAGCGCCGCTGGAATGCTCGGAGGGCACCAGGCCGACATAGGCCATCAACTGTTTTGGGTTGTCGAAGCGAGTGAGATCACCGACCTCGGCGACCAGCGTAGCGGCGACGATCAGCCTAATGCCGCGCAAGGCCTGGAGATTGTGGACCAGCGCTCCGAAATGCCAGGCTTGCATTGCTTCGCCCAGCGCGGCCTCGAGGCGACCGACCCGTGCCTGAGCCTCCAGCACCCGCTTTTGCATTTCCTCAAAGGCCAGCTGCTGGTGCGGGAAGTCGAAGCGCTGTTCCGATAACCACCGCCAGTACATCTTCGTCCAGGCCGTCTTGCCGCCAAAACGACGATCGTGGCGGAGCAGGAAACTTCGCACTGCCTGCCGCGCCTCGGTAGCATTTTCCTGAGCGCTTCGCCGGGCCCGGATCAGGTCGCGCACCGCCTCGTGGGCTTCGTCCGGCACCCAGATCGCGGTGAGCTCGCCGGCACGCAGCAGCCGCGCCAACGTCATCGCATCACGCCGGTCGGTTTTTACGTGATCCCCCGGCCGTCTCGGCATCATTGAGGGGGCGATAACGATACAAGCCTGTCCCAGTTTCGTCAGAAGCCGGTGCAAACCATAGCCGCAAGGGCCAGCCTCATAGCAGACGCTCAAAGTTACATCCGGCGCCGCCAGTCGCTTGACCAGCCTTCTGACTGCGTCGTCCTCATTGACGATTGTGCCTACAAAGCGCACCTCGCCTCCGCGTTCTCCATCAGCGACTGCGACCGCGATGGTTTCCTTGTGCACGTCCAAACCGACATATTTCACTGCCTGTGTCATGACTCGCCTCCGTTGCTCACCAATCCAACGTCAGCATCTCAGATTTGAGCCCTTGAGGCTCCGGCAGTCATTGGGTCTAAGCGTCGGCGTCCTTGGGCCAGAGGTATTCGCCGGTGAGGAGGATGTGCGCCCATCCCAGCGGTGAGACATGGGCGAGAAGATGGTCGGGCGTATCCAGCCCTTCGCGTCGTCTGGCTTCGACGGCATGGCCGAGGTGTTCCAGTAGACGATGATGGCGGTGAGCAGGTTGACGCCCGCGATCCGGTAGTGCTGGCCCTCGGTGGTGCGGTCGCGGATCTCGCCCTGGCGGCCGATGCGCAGGGCGTTCTTCAAGGCGTGGTGCGCCTCGCCCTTGTTGAGGCCGACCTGTGCGCGTCGCTGCATGCCGGTATCGAGGATCCATTCGATGATGAACAGCGTGCGCTCGATCCGGCCGACCTCGCGCAGGGCTGCGGCCAGGTCGTTCTGGCGCGGATAGGCGGCGAGCTTGCGCAGGATGCGGCTCGGCGCGACTTGGCCGGTGCTCATGGTGGCGGCGCAACGGAACAGGTCCGGCCAGTTCGATACGATCAGCGCCTCGCGCGCCTTGCCGCCCACCAGCGGGCGCAGTTCTGCCGGCGTGGCGGCGGGATCGAACACATACAGCCGTTTGGACGGCAGATCGCGGATGCGCAGCACGAGGCGATAGCCGAGCATGGCGCTGATCCCGAACAGATGGTCGGTGAACCCGCCGGTGTCGGCGTACTGCTCCTCGATCCGCCGCCCTGCCTCGTTCATCGTCAGTCCGTCGAGCAGATAGGGTGCCTCGCTGACCGTTGCGGGAATGGTGCGCGACGAGAACGGCGCGAAGCGGTCGTTGACGTGGGTATAGCAGCCCGTTGACGAAGTCGGGCTCGCCTGATTCAGTATGGGCGTGGATGATGATGCAGGTGTGCCGGTATGGCGATGAGACGCGAGGGTGAGAGTCAGCCGGACCTGATTGTATCGTGGGCCGATGTGCCGCGGTCTCCAGGCCACGCCTTTTACGACAGGCTCCAGAAGCTACTGGTCGAAGCCGGGTTCGACCGCTTTGTCGAGGACAGCTGCAAGGCTTACTACGCGCCGCGGATGGGGGCGCCATCGGTACCGCCAGGTCGCTATTTCCGGATGCTGTTGATCGGCTATTTCGAGGGCATCCACAGCGAGCGCGGCATCGTCTGGCGCTGTTCGGATTCGCTGTCGCTGCGGGAGTTTTTGCGGCTGACGAACCGGGAGAAGGTGCCGGATCACAGTTGGATGTCGAAGACGCGCAGCCGCCTGCCGCATGAGGTGCACGACAAGATCTTTGGCTGGGTGCTGGCGCTGGTCGCCGGACATGACCTGGTGAAGGCCGAACGGATCGGCGTGGACGGGTCGACCATGGAAGCCAATGCGGCGCTGCGCACGATCGTACGTCGCGATACTGGCGAGACATACCGCGAGATGCTCACGCGGATGGCCAAGGAAAGCGGCATCGACACCCCGACCGCCGATGACCTCGTGCGGCTTGATCGCAAGCGCAAGGGCAAGAAAGCTGTCGAACACCGATTGGGAGAGCGCGACCGATCCCGATGCCAAGGTCGCCCGGATGAAGAATGGATCAACCAGGCTTGGCTACAAGCCCGAGCATGCAGTCGATCTCGACACAGGTGTGATCGTCGCCGCGCCGATCCACCCGGCCGATCAGGGCGATACGAACACGCTTGATCCTACTTTGGAAGCAGCAGTGCAAAACCTCGCCAGCATCGGCTTGGCCCCGACATGCGAACAGCCCTGCGATCTTGTGGCGGACAAAGGGTACCACTCACGTGGCGTCCTCAAGACCCTTGACCAAGACATATGGAAAAGCCGTATCTCCGAACCCAAACCGGCCAACGGCATTTTGCGCTGGCACGGTGACGAGGCCGCGCAAAAGGCAGTCTACGCCAACCGCTCCCGCCTGAAGTCCGCCGTCGGCCGCAGGGCGATGCGCAAGCGCGGCGAGATGGTCGAGCGCAGCTTCGCCCATGTCCTCGATCGCGGCGGTATGCGCCGCGCATGGCTGCGTGGGCGCGAGAACCTTCACAAACGCTACCTGATCCACGTCGCAGGCTTCAATCTCGGCATTCTCATGCGGGCTCTGTTCGGATGTGGCACCCCGAGGGAGGCTGCAAATGTCGCTCCGGTAGCTTTGTTCGTCTTTCAGACCGAGACCACGCTGCTTTTCGCGTTTGTCACCCGTGCCGGCAACGAGAACGCTGCATTGCTCATCGCCATTTCAACCGACATCGGCTGACGCTCGCGCCGCCAAAAGCGACTTCGTCATCGGGCTGATAGGCCTTGATGCCGGGATCATTGCCGTAGCGGGCATTGACCGTGTTCATCGCCTCGCCCTGCCGCGCGGCAGGATAGAACTGACCATCGGCGGACGCCGTGGTTCCCATGCCCCAGACCCGCGCCATCGGCAGGTTGCCCTGCGCCGCGACCACGGCGGCCAGCGCCTGGTCGATCGCCTCGCTCTCAACGTGCCAGCGCGAGGCGGGAGAGCTGCCAGTAATCATGCGTGTTGCACGCTCGGCCATCTTGCGCAGGCCGAGGTTCAGCCCTTCGGCGAGCAGGACATTGAGCAGGCCGATCCGGTCCCCGCACGGCACGCCGGTGCGCAGATGGGTATCTACCGGCTTCGTCCGCGTGTATCCCGGCGGAAGGGAAAACCGGCACATCTTCGACACCGTCTCGCGGCTCAGCCCGAACTCACGGGCCGCCTCTCGACGACTATGGCCCTCAACGAACACGTAGCGCCTCACGGCTGCGTAGCTCTCCACGACGAACATCCCGGCCGCCTCAAAAGGGCAGCTCTACCACTGGCAGAATTTTACTCCGCCGCGCTCAGCAGTTTGCCGGCGCTCCTGTGGCCTGGTTTGTCACCGCCCTACACAGAAGAAGAAATCAGCGCCAAAGCGGGCCAGATGGACGGCGGGATCTGTGCAGAGCTGGATCTGGAACGCGCATCGCAGTTTCTGCTTGTCGCCGTAGCAAGATCGAACGGCGGTGCCCTTGACGGGAGGGCCGGGTCCGATCCGAGATCCGCGGCCATTCAAGCGTGAAGCTAGGCAAAACCCGCCGACACAATCGGATCGAGGTCACCTCTCAGGCACCCTTAGATTCGCAATGACATCGTCGAGCAACGTAGTCAGCCGTCGCATGTCTTCGGAAGGTATTCCGACGATAGCACGCTGATCCTCGCTATTTCCAAGCAGTCCCAGCTGCGCCAAGACCGGTAACGCGGCGTCGGTCACGTACAAGCGCTTGACCCGTCGGTCCGCCGGATCAGCGCGTCGCTCGACCCATTTCGATTGCTCAAGGCGATCAATGGACTGGCCGGCGGCTACTGGCCCGATCTCCAGACGCTCGGCGACTTCCCGTTGGGTGGACCCCTCGTTGAGGTGAATGGCACCGAGCATGCGCCACTGAGCACGTGTGAGCGTCTCGCCATTCGGGAGGGCCATGGCCCGCGCCCGCTCGTCGAAGCGCTTGCGCAGCAATCGGGTAATCAGCGACACCTGCGAAGCGAAACTTCTCCTCTCGAACGTCGGCGCAGGTGTTGCCGGGGCGTACTGCTCCGCGCCCGCCATTTTGGCGTTCGGTCCTCCTTTGGGTCGTCCTGTTATCGGCAGGGAAATGCGCGATCCCGTCTGAGAAACACCGTCGGCCATCTCGCTGAAACCTTTGCACCACGTTCACCGCCTTCTGCCTTACCGCTCGTCAGTAACTACACAAGCATTATTATACGGTACCGCATTATTCGTTTGCTTTCTATATTTCGAGGGCGCAATGGCGTGCGGACCAGCTTTGGCGATTTCCTCAGCATGCAAGCCGGTCGATGCATTGTGAAGCCGTAGAGGTTATATGAGCTTGGAAGATAGGACGGAACGCGCTGCCGATTATCAACATCTGGAAGACTCAGTGCCAGTCGTTGATCCTGCGCCGGTGGTGGGCTCCGTCGATGATCAGCCGAAGAGCCGGGCTCGGTTACGCAAGCCACTTCTGCTAGCTGCGCCGCTGATCGCCATAGCGCTTGGTCTGTTCTTTTACCTGAGCGGGGGGCGCTATCAGGAGACCGACAACGGTTATTTGCAGTCAGGGCTCGCCGCGGTCAGCGCCAACGTCAGCGGGTCAGTCATTTCGATTACTGTAGGCAACAACCAACATGTCAAAGCCGGTGACGTCCTTTTTAGGATCGATCCGGCGCCGTTCCAAGCTGCCGTCGATGAAGCGGAGGCAGAGCTTGCCAATGCACGCACCCAAGTCGCGTCGCTTCGCGCCAACTATCGTGAAGGTGAAGCTGGGCTGCAAGCGGCCAGGGACAAGCTCGCTTATGCCGTGCGCGAAGCGGCGCGGCAGAAAGCTCTGCTTGCCGAAGGCATTTCGTCGCAAAACCAGTACGATCAGGCGGTACTTGCAGCGCAAACCGCTCGTCAGCAGATCCAGACCTCAGTCCAGCAGAACGCCGGGGTTGCCGCGACCCTGACCGGTAGCGTCAACGCGCCGACCGATCGTCAGCCGGCCGTGCAGCGCGCGCAGGCGGCACTCGAGCGCGCACGATTAAACCTCGGTTACACGGTGGTACGTGCCAAGCAGGACGGCATCGTCACCAAGGTGAACCAGCTTCAGGTCGGCAGCTACGTCTCGGCAGCCAAGCCCGTGTTCACGCTCGCCAGCACCCGGCTCTGGGTCGAGGGCAATTTCAAGGAAGACCAGCTCAATCATATGCGGATCGGCCAGCGTGCGACGTTCAAGGTCGATGCCTTTCCTGACCTGAAGCTCACCGGCCGCGTCGCCAGCTTCAGTCCGGGAACGGGTAACAGCTTCTCGCTGCTGCCGGCGGAGAACGCGACCGGCAATTGGGTCAAGGTCGTTCAGCGTTTGCCGATCGAGTTCAGCATCGACGCCCTACCAAAGGATGTGCCGCTCCACGCCGGGCTCAGCGTCGAGGTGAGCGTCGATACCGGCTATGAGCGTCATCTGTTCGGCGGTGCGACCCAGGCAAAATGACCGACGGTTATCCCGAACCGACCGCGCGGCAGTTCATCACCGCGTCGGTGATGGCGGCAACTGTGATGAACTCGCTCGACAGCACCATTGCCAATGTCGCCTTGCCCCATATTCAGGGCAGCGTGTCGGCGTCGGGCGAGGAGATCACCTGGGTTCTCACTTCTTATATCGTTGCCGCGGCTATTATGACGCCGCTGACCGGCTGGTTGGCCGGGCGGTTCGGGCGCAAGCGGCTGATGCTGTGGTCGATCGTCGGCTTCACGGTCGTCTCGGGGCTGTGCGGCCTGGCTAACAGCCTTGGCGAACTGGTCGGGTTCCGGCTGCTTCAGGGCATCTTCGGCGCGGCGCTGGTACCGATGAGTCAAGCTATCCTGCTCGACATCAACCCGCCCGAACGCCACGGCCCGGCCATGGCGGTGTGGGGCATGGGCGCCATCCTCGGCCCGATCATCGGCCCGGCGCTGGGAGGCTGGCTGACCGACAATCTGTCGTGGCGCTGGGTGTTCTACATCAACTTGCCTATCGGCGCGCTTGCCTTCGCTGGCCTGTCGGGTTTCTTAACCGAAACCAAGGACGCGGCGAAGCCGAGGCTGGATTTGTTCGGTTTCATGATGCTTGCGCTTGCCATCGGCTCAATCCAGCTGATGCTCGACCGCGGGCAGACCAAAGACTGGTTCAGCTCGCTGGAAATCTGCGTTGAAGGCGCACTTGGCCTCTTCTTCGGCTACATCTTCGTCGTTCATACCTTGACCGCGCGCAAGCCGTTCATTGATATCGGCATGTTCAAGGATCGAAACTTTCTGGTGGGATCGATCTTCGGCTTCTTTCTCGGCACCGTGCTGTTCGGTGTGCTCGCCTTGCTGCCGACGATGCTTGAGACGCTGATGGGCTATCCGGTGGTGTTGACCGGCCTCGTCACTGCGCCGCGCGGCGTCGGCACGCTGGTGTCGATGATCGTAGTCGGGCGCATCATCAAGCGTGTCGATGCGCGCCTGCTGATCTTCCTCGGCTTCGGCATCGCGGCCTGGTCGCTGCACATCATGTCCGGTTTCTCGCTGGAGATGGGCCAAGGGCCGGTGATCCTCTCAGGGTTCATCCAGGGGATCGGCACCGGTCTTGTGTTCGTGCCGCTGACCACGCTCGCGTTCGCGACGCTTGACGCCAAATATCGCAATGAGGGCGCCGCGATGTTCACACTCACCCGCAACATCGGCTCGGCGGTGGGCATTTCAGTGCTCCAGGCGATGACTATTCGCAACGCTGCCACGGTTCACTCACGGTTGGTGGAAGGCATAAGGCCTGACAACCCCGCTCTCGACGGCAGCTTCGATTTCGATTTGCCGAGCGCCGTCGCCGCGATGAACGCACAAATCAGTCGGCAGGCATCGATGGTCTCGTATGTCGATGCCTTCTGGCTGCTGTTCGTCCTCACCCTCGTCATCATCCCTCTCCTGCTCCTGATGCGCGGACCCCGCGTCGGGGTCCGCGAGGGCCCGACCATTCACATGGACTGATCCGATGCGCTTACTTCCTGTCCTTGTGGCTACGACAGCGCTGGCCGGCTGTACCGTTGGCCCCAACTTCACCCGTCCGGCTGCCCCGAGTACGTCTGCCTATCTTCCACCAGCCGAACAACACCCGGCCTATACCGGCGGGCCCTCGGTCGTTCTCGGCAGCGGCCCAGCCTCACGCTGGTGGACCGCGTTCGGCTCGCCCGAACTCGACGCTCTGGTCGAGCGCGCGATGGCGAACAACAACAGCTTGGCCGCAAGCAACGCGACGCTGTCGGCAGCTCGCGAGGAGGTGCGCGCGGTCACGGGCAGGCGCCAGGTCCAGGTCGATGTCAACGCGCGCGCCGATCAGCAGCAGGTTAATCTCGCGGGCTTCGGCTTTGCCAGCAACAACCCACTCACCCCAGGCGGCAATCCGGAATTCCACCTCTACACCGTCGGGGGCGGGATCAGCTACGACTTGGACCTGTTCGGCGGCCTGCGGCGCCAGGCTGAGCAAAGCACCGCACAGGCCGAAGCGCAGCAGCGTCAGACGGAGGCCGCGCACCTGTCGGTCGCGGGGCAGGTGGTCAATCAGGTGCTCACAGTCGCCGCGCTCCGTGCGCAGATCGCGACGGCGAACGCGCTGCTCAGCGATGATCTGCGCAACGTCGACCTGACGCAGAAGCGTCGCCAGGGTGGCGAAGGCACGCTGGTTGAGGTCTTGAACGCGCAGAGCCAATATGCCGCCGATCGCGGTGACTTGCCGCAACTTGAGCAGCAGCTGGCGGAGGCGCGGCACCTTCTTGCGACGCTGGTCGGCGTCGCGCCGTCCGGCTTGGGCCCGAGTGACTTCGATCTCGCCAAGCTGACACTTCCCGCGTCGATCCCGGTCGCGTTACCCTCGGAACTCGTCCACCGCCGGCCCGACATTTTGCAGGCCGAGGCTGACCTTCATGCAGCAGCAGCGGGCGTCGGCGTCGCGACCGCGAGACTCTATCCTGACATCACGCTCGGCGCGACGGTGACCCAAGGCGCACCGGGTATCGGCGACCTCGTCAAGAACGCCTTTCGCGGCTACGACATCTTTGCCGGGCTGACCGCGCCGATTTTTCACGGAGGCACGCTGAAGGCCGAACGCGCTGCGGCGATCAACCGCGCGCGGGCGAGCGAGGCCACTTACCAGCAAACCGTGCTTAATGCGTTCGGCCAAGTGGCCGACCTCTTGTCCGCGATCGAGAACGACACGCGTTCCGTCACCGTGCAGACCGAGGCTGTGGCAGTCGCAAACCGCTCGCGGCAGCTTTCCCGCCGCAGCTTCCAAGTCGGCAACTCCGGGATAATTCAGGTGCTCGAGGCCGAACGACTGTATCAACGCTCCAGCAACGGGCTTGTCGTTGCCCGCACCCGCCAATTTCTGAACGTGGCGCGCCTGTATGTCGCGACGGCGGGGGGCTGGGTGGGCTCTGCTCCATAACGGAAACAAGGGACCGGCTACAGGATGCTCGGTATCGTACGTTATCCGATTGCGAGCTCACCCCGCCGATCGCGATTGTCCCGGAAAGGAACCTCCAACGGGACGACCCAGACCGAACCGCTGTGTCATCCAAATAGCAGGTTTCGCTTTCCCAAAACATGTTCCCGAAATATACGTCCCGGAATTGGCTGATTGAGATGGAGTTTCGGGACAAATGCTGATCGGCTACGCGCGCGTCTCGACCGCCGATCAGGATTTGGCGTTGCAAACCGACGCACTGAGCAAAGCCGGATGTGAGAAGCTGTTCACCGACAAGGCAAGCGGTGCGAAGGTCAACCGGCCTGGGCTGGCGGAAGCTCTCGACTTCGTACGTGCCGGCGACACTTTGGTGATTTGGAAGCTCGATCGGCTTGGCCGCTCGATCCAAGGTTTGATCGAGTTGGCGGCCGACCTGTCCGCCCGCAAGGTCGATTTTCGGTCGCTGACAGATGGGTTTGACACGGCCACCCCTTCAGGCCGGCTACTGTTTCATATTCTGGCCTCGGTTGCCGAAATGGAACGCGAACTCATCAAAGAACGGACGGTTGCCGGCTTGGCAGCGGCTCGCGCGAGGGGCGGCACCGGCGGGGGTCGTAAATCGGTTATGACCCCCGATATGCTTGATACCGCGCGCAAGCTGCTGGCGGCGGGGGATGCCCCTGCCAAAGTTGCGAGACTGCTGAAAGTCGGCCGCTCAACGTTCTATCGTCATTTCCCGGCGAGCGATCGGGAACCGGCATGATCCGGCCGCGCCAACAGCAGGAGGTTCAGCACGGCCGCCTCGACAAGGAACTCCTCCTCTGCCCCTCGGAGGCCACGAAGATGGAGCCGGGTCATCCCATGCTTCACCTTGGCATCAGCGAACAGCCTTTCAACGCCGCGCCGCAGCCGCATCGACCGCTTGAAAAGGCCGGTTCGCATCTCGTCCCGCGCGAGATCGCGCGCGTCTTCGTCCTCCATGCGGCACAGCCCGCGGTGACGTCCGCCCGTGCATTGCTTGCGCAAGGAACACGCCAGCCAATCATTCGGTCGGGCAGTGTATCGATGCACCCCGGTCGGCCGGTGAAAACCGCGGTGCGCGAGCATGTTTCCGGCCGGACAGATGCAGCAGTCACGGTCGCGATGGTAGGTGAACGCTTCGCGCGCGAACTTGCCCTTGGTCTGCTCGGAGCGCTCGATCACAGGAATGTGGGGCAGCGCCCCTTGATCGCGCACGAAGGCGAGGAACGCAGCGCTGCCATAAGCCTTGTCAGCGGCGATCCGCCTAGGCCGGTAATTGAACCGATCAGCGGCCCGCGCCAGCATATCACGTCCCGCGTCCACCTCGTCCGCGAAGCGGGCCGGAGTCGCTTCGACATCGAGCGCGGCTCCACTCGGAGTGTCGATCAGGACATTAAGGGCATAGCCGAACCGCCCTCGTACGGTGCGAGCCGACCAAGCCGCGGGCAGGATCTGTGCGCGGGACACCCGGGAAACCCTTGGTCGTGCCGGTGAGCGGCGCCAGAGCCCTCGCCTGATCGGCCAGCCATTCGCGCACCGGGCGGGCTGCACAACTGGCGTCAGGCAGGTTGACCGGAGGCACCTTGCGTTGCCAACTCGCATCCGCGGCGATGAACGAGGCGTCGATCGCGGCGTCTTTGCCGGCGACCAATCCCTTCGTAATGCAGCGCCGGACCGTGTTCTCGAACAGCAAACGGAACACTCCGGCATCGCGAAAGCGGCCATGCCGGTTCTTGCTGAAGGTAGAATGATGCGGAACGTATGCACCTGCCGAAAGGCGACAGAACCAGCGGTAAGCGAGATTGTAGCGCAGCTCCTCGCACAGTCGACGCTCCGACCTGATCGCGTAGATGCGACCGATCAGCGCCATCCGGATCAGCAGCTCGGGATCAACCGAGGTCGACCGCGCGGACTATAATGCTGCGCCAACGCGGCCTTCAGCTCGCCCATGTCGAGCAGCCGGTCGACACGGCGAAGAAGGTGGTCGCGCGGCAACATGCCATCTATGGTTCGGGAGCCCGGCCCGGACCTTCCATTCTCGCAAGCCGTGCCCATCATGGCGCCGCTCCTTCATTCTCGGACGCGAAACATAGGGAAGAGATCAACGTGTCCGGTGTTTTGCAACAGCCCCGGACAGTTTTGACACCAATTTCCCATCCTAGCTTTTCCAAGGGTTTGCAGGTGTCACAAACCCGTGCCAGAATGAAACCATGAAATCGGCTAACGGTGCTGGCAGAGTTGGATCGGAGGCATCCAGACAGGATCACTCCGGCAATCCGGCGGACGCTGGAGCGGCGCATACGGGCATGGAAGGCGCTGCATGGCCCGGACCGGGAGGTCATGTTTCCCCAGACACACAGCCCAGGTCGGATGGGACTGTCTGACTTCACCGACATGGGCAAGCTGGGCGTACACGTCGCTGGCGTCCCGCTCGCCCACCGGCTCTATCATTTTGCGCTGGTGTATTCGGGCTTCGAGCATGGCGAGATCGTGCTGGGAGGCGAAAGCTACACCGCGTTGGCAACGGGCCTGTCGCGGGCGCTGACCATCCTGGGAGGCGCGCCGCACGAGCATCGCTCAGACAGCCTGTCCGCCGCGTTCCGTAACTTGTGCGCTGACGATGCGGAAGATCTCACCCGCCGGTTTGCCGCGCTGGCGGGTAGTGCCCCGCGGGGTGGTGTAGGAAGCGGCTCCATTGAAAGCCGGCACGGGCATGTGAAAGACCGTATCGAGCAGGCACTTCTGCTGCGCGGCTCATCGGGGACTGTCAGGAATTCCGTGTGTGGGTGGGCGGTTAAACATTACGCCGCCATGGCCTTGATGAAGCGCTCACCGAACAGGACGGCGAACTGGGCCTTGGCCATGGACCACTCACGAGGCGGCATTTTCCACTCCTTCTCAGATCTGTTCAAGATCAGATAGAGCAGCTTGGTTGCGGCATCGTCGCTGGGGAAGTGCCCCCTTGCCCTGACTGCCCGCCTGAGCTGCGCATTCAACGCCTCGATGGCGTTCGTGGTGTAGACGATCCTGCGGACCTCGTCGGGGAAAGCGAAGAAGGGGACAACCTCGGCCCATGCCCGGCGCCAGCTCTGGCCGATCGCGGGATAACGCAAGCCCCATTCGCTGGCCTCGAAGGCCGTCAGCGCCTCCTCAGCGGCCTTGGCGTCGATGGCACGGTAAATGCCCTTCAATGCTCCTGCCAGGGCCTTTCGGTCCTTCCACGACACGAAGTCCATCGAATTGCGGAGCAGATGGACGATGCATGTCTGGACCACCGCTTCGGGGAAGCCTTTGAGGCCGTCGACGACGGCGAGCATAATATCGTCCACGCCGCGATTCTTCAGCTCATTCATGACCCGCAGCCAGAATTTGGCGCCTTCGTTCTGCTTGATCCACAGTCCCAGGACGACCTTGGTGCCATCCGCGAGTACGCCCAAAGCGATATGGATCGCCTTGTTACGCACCATGCCTTCGTCGCGGATCTTGACCCGGATCGCGTCGAAGAAGACCAGCGGATAAGCTGGATCGAGCGGCCGGGCCTGCCAGGCGGCGACCTCCTCCAGCACCGCGTCGGTGACCGTCGAAATCAGGTCTGGCGAGACGTCGATCCCGTAAAGCTCGCGTAGATGCCCGGTGATCTCCCGCGTGCTCATGCCGCGCGCGTACATCGACACGATCTTGTCGTCGAAGCCAGGGAAGCGGCGCTGGTACTTGGCGATCAGTTGAGGATCGAAGCTGCCCTGCCGGTCGCGCGGCACCTCAATCTCGATCTTGCCGGTGTCCGTCACCACGGTCTTGCGGCCATAGCCGTTGCGGTTGTTGCCGGCCTGATCATCCTGCTCAAGATGATGATCCATCTCTGCATTAAGCGCCCGTTCGGCCAGAGCCTTCTTAAGCGAGTCCAGCAAGCCGCCCTGCTGGAGGGCTGCAGCCGCATCGCCGCCAGCCAAAAGCTGATCCAGTAAATCAGCAGGTATCACCGGCTCCTTGCGTCGGGACATAGGTGTCTGGTTGTGAGACCTCATTGGCACAGTGCACTACGTCGTCGACTTTGGCCATGATGTCACCTGTGTCGGCGGGCGTGTAGAGACGATTAGCGAGGCTTGGCTCCAGATCGAGACGCTGTTTCGCTTTGTCGATGGGCGACAAGCCTGCGAGGACGCGTTGTCGTCTTCGATTGTAGGCATGGTTGAAGCCGAGGAGAAGCGTTTCCAGATCGGCGTGGCCGGCGACATTGATGCCAAGAACTTCGCTGGCGACACGCCCATTGAAGCGCTCAACCATTCCATTGGTTTGTGGGGTATAAGGCTTAGTAGTGCGGCGCGAGACTTCGAGGTTAGTGCAGGCCTGTTCGAAGGCGTCGGCGGTGAAGCAGGATCCGCGGTCGGTCAACACATGGGTGATCTTGAAGGGAAAGGCTTTTTTGGCTGCCGCGAGGAAGGCGACGGCATTGGCCGCGTTCTCAGCGTCATACACCGCGAGATGCACGAAGCGCGAGCAGCGGTCGATGGCAACGTAGAGATATCGCTTGCGCAGCTCGCCGTCGGCAGTGCGCAGCTTGGGCAGGTGTTTGACATCGATATGGACGAAGCCGAGATCATAGTCCCTGAAGTGCCCCTGGCCTTTCGCAGGCAGCAGCTTTGGCTTTGCCGGTCGGCGGTTGAGGCCTTCGGCCTTGAGGACACGGTAGATGTTGTCGCGATTGAGATGCGCCAGGAAGTGCCGCAGCACGAAGGTTAGGTCGTCGAGCGCAAAGCCTGTTGAGCGACGAACCGCGCAGATGATTGCACGCTCCTCCTCGGTTACCCGCCAGGCCAGGCGCTTGGGACGACTGGATCGGTCCTGACACGCATGCTCGCCTCGCTTGCGCCATTTGCGCACCGTCTCGTCGCTGATGCCGTAACGCTTGGCGACGATGCTGGCGGACTCAACGGAGCGTGCAATCTCTGCCCGCACCGCCGGCGTCGTTCGGGCTTGGGGATGAATCTGCGGCATTACAGGACCTCACCGATCAAAGGTTCAAAGCGCCACGCGTACTCCGCGATCGCCCATCTTACCTGATCCCAATGACGTTTCGCAACCAGACACATAGTGGGTCTCCTTCTTGCCCATTATGCCCACCCACACACGGAATTCCTGACAGTCCCGCGCCTGCGTCGTCCTCCTTCAGGACGCTCGATGAGCACCTCCTGGCGGTTCTTGGCCATATCGATCGCTACCAGCACGGCGCCTGCGGGTGTAGACCTGCGGGTATAGAAGAGAGCTTGGTCATGGTCGGTCAGCCTCCAAAGTGTCGTCTCAACAACCTCACTTTAGAGACCTGCTGGGCGATCATGACCGCCTTGATGAAGCCGGCGGGCGCTACGCGCCCTTGTCTCCATCAAGGCAATACGACCATTCCAGAACCTGCTTTCCAATGTGCTACGGCAGCGAGTTCATCGCCACCGCAGTCCAGAACTGGCTCAGGCAGGTCGGCGTGAAGACGCTCTACATCACGCCAGGCTCACCGTGGGAGAACGGCTACAACGAGAGCTTCAATGGCTCACTGCGCGACGAGCTGCTCAACGGCGAGATCTTCTACAGCCTCGCCGAAGCCAGGGTGCTGATCGAGGCCTGGCGGCGACACTACAACACCGTCCGGCCGCACAGCAGTCTGGGCTACCGCCCACCGGCACCGGAAGCGGCGACACCACCATTGCCGGCCTCCGGTTCCGCTTCGCTCCACCTGCGACCGGCAATGGCGGCGGAGACGACGATGCACTAACTAACAGCCCGGACCACCCGGTGGGGGCTGCTCACTCGAGCAAGAAAAGGCCATGAACAAAGGCCGGCCAGCTTGCCGAGCGCCTGCTTCGCCTCGACCTCATCATCCTCGACGAACTGGGGTATCTGCCGTTCAGCTCCTCGGGCGGAGCGCTGCTGTTCCACCTGCTCAGCAAGCTCTACGAGCGCACCAGCGTCGTCATCACCACCAACCTCAGCTTCAGCGAATGGGCAGAGGTGTTCGGCGATGCCAAGATGACCACCGCGCTGCTCGACCGGCTCACCCATCACTGCCACATCCTCGAGACCGGCAACGACAGCTACCGGTTCAGAGCCAGCGCTGCGGCACCCAAATCCAGAAAGGAAAAATCACCGGCTTGACCTACGCCCCGCACAGCGGGACATTACCTCTGCCTGGGTCACTTCTCGATGAAAATCCCGGGTCACCTCTCAGCGCAAATCTACAATCCTGTTGCGTAACTTGCCCAGCAGCCAGCGCTCGACAATCCCGACGCAGGCTTCGACCTTGGCCTTGTCGCGTGGCTTGCGCTGCCGCGCCGGCAGCACAGCCGTGCCGTGCGCCATGTCGGTGTAGCTGCGGTTGATCTGAGGATCGAAGTGGCAGGCCTTGATCACCGCCACTTTCGCGTTGTCGGGAACGAGCAGCTGCGGCACGCCGCCGAAAAAGGCGAGAGCGGCATTGTTGCCCTCGATCCAGTCGGAAAACTGCTCGGTCCATGTCGCCAGCGCAAACGACAAACTGGAGCCGCCCATAACGGCGACGAAGAGGTGCGCACCGCGGACCTCGCCAGTCCGCCGGTCGATGACGACGGGCACAGTGTCACCTGCATAGTCGAGAAACAGCCTCTCGCCGCCGGCATGGCTCTGGCGCATGACCAAAGGCAAGCGTCCTTCCCAGCGGCGAAACAGATCGCAGAACCGGCTGTAGCGATACCGTCCGGATGCTCGGCGTGATACTCTTCCCAGAGCACCTGCAGGGTGACGTGCTTGCGCCTCAGCTCGCGTGCAACCACCGACCAGTCCGGCTCTGCCAGCCTACGCCGCCCTGGCTTTACGCCAGACGCGCCATAGAGGCGCTCCTCCAGATCCACGTCACTCATCTCGGGCGGCACCGGCCAGCAAAGCTCCGACTGCTTGAACCGCTTCAGCGTATCACGCACGGTCGTCGGGCTCGCGCCGACGAGCTTGGCTACCGATCGCGTCGAGAGCCTCGCATCCAGGCTCAGTCTCAGAATCTCGCGCACGTGGCGCATCACAACCCTCCTCGTCGGCATCCAATCCTCCTGGCTGCTCAGCCAGAGAACTGGTCCCAACGATCAGGCCTCACGTCATCACAAACTGCGCGCCATCAAATCGGAACGCTGCGCGGGTAATGCTCGGAACGCTGCGCGCGATCATCTCGGAATGCTGCGCGCCATCAAATCGGAATAGTGCGCGCGATCACCCCGGAATCCGCAGCTTGGGCCGGGCAAGCAGCGTCAGCTGCTTGTCGAGCGTACCATCGTCGTGGGCCTTGGCGAGCATCGCCACCAGCGTCGCCGCAGTAACGAACTGGACTGAGTAGTTCTGGCGGATCGCTTCGCGACCCAGAGCCACGGCTATGGGCGGCACTGGCGTCTCGAAGAGTCAGGTGAGCCGACTGATCACGGAGATCGACGAGCGGGTGAACGCCTTCCTCAACCGCCCGATCGAAGGCGAGTGAGGCAACTGCTTATGTCGAGGAGAACGGCGCCGCCTGGCGCGCTGTCCCGGATGCCGTCGAATGGCTGGTGGAACGCACGGCCGCGTTGAAGCCACGCCATCGCGGACGCAAATCATGATGAGAGAGCCCTGTGCGCAAACGGTCGTTTGCGCAGCGCCCAAGCCGGCTCAGCAAAAACAACGCGCTACTCGTCGCACAAAGCTGTTGCCAAACGATGCGCAAAAGCAACAGAAAAGTGCAGCATCAACCAAGCTGCTCGGCTACGCGCGCGTGTCCAGGGCCGAAGACCAGGATACCGCCCCCCAGATCGACGCACTCGAAGCCGCAGGCTGCACCCGCGTCTACGAGGAACATGCCTCCGGCGGACGCTGGGATCGTCCAGAACTTCATCGCCTGCTCGACCGTCTCGCGCCCGGCGATGTCCTCACCGTCTGGAAGCTCGACAGGTTGTCGCGCTCGCTGAAAGATCTGCTGCTCATCCTCGATCGCGTCGAAAAAGCCGGCGCCGGGTTCCGCTCGCTGACCGAAAACATTGACAGCACAACAGCATCCGGTCGCATGATGATGCAGATGCTGGGGTCGTTCGCCGAGTTCGAGCGCGCCATGGTCCGCGAACGGACGCAGGCCGGCCTGCGCTCGGCGCGCGCCCAGGGGCGTAGTGGCGGCCGCCAACCCAAGCTTTCGCCTCACCAGCAGGCCGAGGTCATCACCATGCTCACCGCCGGCAGATCGACAGCCGATATCGCCCGCCTCTTCCGCGTCCATCGCGCCACCATCAGTCGCATCGTCAGCAACCTCGCCGTCAAAGACGCCGTACCAGCTCCATAGTGTTCCGACTTCGTTCTTCGAGTTGGCCGTTTTTCAACCTATGAGGTCACTGGGCCGATCAGGCGTACGCTGCGGTGGCTCCTCCCGGCTTAACATGGAGAGGCCGCAGGAACAGTGAGAGGCCAATGCCGGACGTCTCGCCGGCCTTTCCCAGAACACCATCCTTTTTTGGATGGGCGATAAATTCTGGACCGTAGCACATTGGGAAGCAGGTTCTGGAATGGTCCGGTTGCCTTGATGGAGACAAGGGCGCGTAGCGCCCGCCGGCTTCATCAAGGGTCATGACGGTAGTGCCCCGCGGGGGGGTGTAGGAACCGTCGATCTACGGCAGGATCAGGTTCAGGTCAGGCGGCCAGTGCTGGCAAGCTGACAATAGGGTTATGGCTCACCGAGCCG
>NZ_ALVC01000203.1:0-16508 GCF_000293195.2 Sphingomonas sp. LH128 | reverse complement strand
CAGCAGTTCGAACAGCCCGGTGGGAATGGCAAGGCCCGAGGGCAGACCGGCGGCGACGATCATCGTCTCGGTCGCGGATATGTCGGCGAGCTTGCCCGCCCCGGAAAATATGAAGATGAGGGCGATCAAAATCCGCCCGATTATCGCGGCAATCTTCGACACGGCTTTTCTCCCGGCCTGTTTTATGCCGGGAGAAGCGGGTTCGGCCCAATATTGTTCCCTGTCAGATTCTCTGCGGCACCCGCCCCACGCCCCCACCCGGCCTCCCATCAAGTATACTTCCGTGGGAGGCCGGGTGGAGGCGTGGGCCGGTGCCGCTAAGAAAATGCCCTCTTGGGCATTTTCCAAACAGACTCTGAAACGCTATCGCCGCCGCGATTGGAGTTCACGCGCTTTGCCCTAGTCTCTCCGGCGGGAGAGACAATCATGGGCGACGGCAGGGCACTACAGGAATGGAAGCGCGGCTGGCCGGTGGTCGTCGCGGCGATGGCGGGGTTCTCGTTCTTCTCGGTGCTGATCTCGGCGACCGGGCTGTTCATCGAGCCGCTGGAACGGGCTTTCGGATGGGACCGGGCGACGCTGTCGATGGGACCGGCGATCGCGACCGCAGTGACGGCGCTCCTGTCGCCTTTCTACGGTGCGCTGATCGACCGCTTCGGCTCGCGGCGGCTGGGACTGCCGGGGGTCGTCGTGACGATGGCGGGCACTTGCATGTTCGCCTTCGCCAGCGGATCGAAGCTGCAGTGGGTGGTGATGTGGATCGCCTTCGGGCTGATCCTGACCTCCATCAAGTCGACGATCTGGACGACGGCGGTAGCAGGCACGTTCGACAAGGGCAGGGGCCTTGCGCTCGGCCTTGCCGTGACCGGCCCGGCCATCGCGCAGACGCTGGTGCCGCCGCTCGGCAACTTCCTGATCGAGAGTTTCGGCTGGCGCGCCGCCTATGTGTGGTTCGGGCTCGGCTGGGGCGGGGTGACGCTGCTGGTATGCTGGCTGTTCCTGCGCGATGCCCACGATCGGCGGCCGAAAGCGGACGGGGCCGCGCGCGCCGTGCTGCCGGGCCTGCACAAGCGTGAGGCACTGCGAAGCCGGGCCTTGCTTCAGGTGGCGGTGTCGTCCTTCGTGGTGATGGCGATGACCATCGGGCTGGGCATCCACCTTTTTCCGATCCTCACCGAAGCGGGCGTAGCGCGCAGCGAGGCAGCTTGGTTGCTGTCGCTGGGCGGCATAGCGGGCATCGTCGGCAAGCTGGTGACCGGGGCGCTGCTCGACCGGTTCAGGCCGAACTGGACCGGCAGCCTGACGATGGGGGTGACGGCGGTGACGTTCGTGGTGCTGATCCGCTTCCTCGATTCGATGCCCGCGCTGATCGCGGCGCTCGTGATCAACGGCTATGCGGCGGGCTCCAAGACGCAGATCACTGCGTTCCTGACCGCCGGATATGCGGGGATGCGCAATTTCGGGATGATCTACGGCGTCATGTCGGCGCTGGTGGCGCTGGCTTCCGGGCTTGGCCCGTGGATCGCGGGGAAGGTCTACGATACCTCGGGCGGGTACGAGCCGTTCCTCTGGGCGGGTGCGGTTGGCTGCGTTGTGGGCGGGGCGCTGCTGCTGGCGCTGCCGCCGATGCCGAAATGGGATCAGGCAGAGGCTGAGTCCTCCCCGGAACGCAGACAATAAAAAAACGGGGCGCCTTCCGACGCCCCGCCTTCTGTTCCATTGTACCGGAACGATCAGGCCGCCAGCTTGAACGGCTCGATCTCGCCCGAAAGGTACAGCTTCTTGGCCTTTGCGCGGCTGAGCTTGCCCGAGCTGGTGCGCGGCAGGCTCTTGGGCGGCACCAGTTCGACCACGCAGTTCATGCCGGTGATCGAGCGCACCTTGTCACGGATCAGGTCGCGCAGTTCGAGGCGTTTGACCGGATCGGAGACGCGGCAGTGGACGAGCACGGCGGGGGCTTCCTCGCCGTTGTCCGTCTCCACCGAGAACGCCGCGATGTCGCCGTGGTTGAAGCCGGGAAGCTGCTCCACGGCCCACTCGATGTCCTGCGGCCAGTGGTTCTTGCCGTTGATGATGATCATGTCCTTGGCGCGGCCGACGATGAACAGGTAACCGTCCGTCATGTAGCCCATGTCGCCGGTGTCCAGCCATCCGTCGACGAGGCACGCGGCGGTCGCCTCGGGGTCGCGGAAGTAGGAATGCATCACCGACGTGCCGCGGCACCAGACCTTGCCGATCTTGTGGTCGCCCAGCGTGTCGCCGTTTTCGCCGCGGATCACCACTTCCATGTCGCGCACGGCCTTGCCGCAGTTGACGATGGCGCGGTAGCGGGCCGGGCGGTTGAGATCGCGCGGCGCGCCCGAGAGGCGCTCCTCCTCGACCAGTTCGACGCGGATGCCTTCGCCCGGCGGCATGACGGTGACCGCCAGCGTCGCTTCGGCCAGGCCGTAGCTGGGCAGGAAGGCGGATGCCTTGAAGCCCGCATCGGCGAAGGCGTTGACGAAGCTCTGCATCACGTCCGGGCGGATCATGTCCGCGCCGTTACCGGCGATACGCCAGCGCGACAGGTCGAAGCGATCGCTGACGGGGCTCTGGCTGGAGATGCGACGTGCGCAGATGTCGTAGCCGAAGGTCGGCGAATAGGACGCCGAGGTGCCCTTGTTGCGGGTGATGAGGTCCAGCCATGCCAGCGGACGACGCGCGAAATCCTCGGTCTTGAGGTAATCGGCCGAGACCTGGTTGGCGATCAGCGACAGGAAGCAGCCGACGAGGCCCATGTCGTGATACCACGGCAGCCACGAGATGCAGCGGTCGCTGTCCTGGAACTGCATGCCGTGCGCGTGGCTGGCAAGGTTCGACAACAGCGAGCGGTGAGTCACCGCGACGCCGTGCGGGAAGCGGGTGGAGCCCGAGGAATACTGCAGGTAGCAGATATCGTCCGGATCGGCCTTGGGCAGCGCGACTTCGGGCGCATCTTTCGCAGCGAAATCGGCCCAGGTGGCATGGGCACAGCCCTGACGCTCCGCCGCAGCGGCGGTCATCGTGGCGATCTCGTCCGGACCGATCAGCAGGATCGGATCGGAGCTGGAGAGCTGCACGGCCAGCTGGTCGATGTAGTTGTCCTTGCCGCCGAAGCTGGTGGGCAGCGGCAGCGGCACCGGCCAGGCGCCCGCGTAGACTGCGCCGCAGAACAGCGCCGCGAAGTCCACGCCGGTTTCGGCGATGAGGGCGATGCGATCGTCCTTCTTCACGCCGCGCGCGATCAGCGCATAAGCGACCTTGAGCGCGTCTTCACGCAGCTCCGAGAAGGGGTAGACGCGCGTGAGCGTGCCGCGCGGATCGTGGAAATTGAACCCGCGTTTGCCTGTGGCGGCATAGTCCAGGGCGTCGCCGAAGGTGGCGAAATCGGCGAAAATGCGCGGCAGCGCATCCTCGTTGGGGGTGGGGATAAGTGCCTGCCCCGTATTCGGCACCAGTTCGATGGTGTCGGCCATATGATCTAACCCGTTGTAGTTATACCGTTACTCTCGCGAGACCGGCGCTTCTATCCGGCCCAATCTGAACCGGAGGTAGCTGTGTTGCGTCCCAGTACGGTCTCACGCACTCTCCCCAATCCAAGCCGACTGTGGCACGAATAGGGCAGCATGTCGGACAAGCGTCGCAATCCACAGCGTGGACCACACCCACTCGACCCATCCCGTCTGGAGGAACTGGCGCTGGCCTATGTCGCGCGTTTCGCCACGACGCAAGCCAAGTTGCGCGGTTATCTGCAGCGCAAACTGAGGGAGCGGGGCTGGTCGGAAGAGGCCCAGTCGGAAGGAAGGGCGCCCGATGTTGAGGCGCTGGTCGAGCGTTATGCACAGAAGGGCTACGTCGACGATGCCTCGTGGGCGCGGATGAAGGCGGGCAGCCTGCTGCGGCGTGGCTATGGCGCGCGCCGGGTGGGCGAGGCGCTGGGGCAGGCAGGCGTGGACGAAACCCTGCGCGCCGAGGCGCGGCCCGGCATTGCCGAGCAGCGCCGCGCGGCGCTGGTGCTTGCGCGGCGGCGCCGGTTCGGTCCTTTCGCCGTTCAGGTTGCGGAAGACCCCAAGGTGCAAGATCGGCAACTCGCCGCGATGCTGCGCGCCGGGCACCCGCTCGACATCGCGCGCCGGATCGTCGAGAGCGAGGACGCCGACGCGCTCGAGGAATGGTGCGAGTCGGAATTCGGAGACTATTGAATGCGCCTTACCCGCTCCACGCTTGCCGTTTCGCTGCTGCTGGCCTTCGCCGCGTGCTCGCAAGGGGGGCAGGAGGCCACGGCCAAGGCGTCACAGGCACAAGCTGCGGTGCATCCGATTTCCGGGCTGCCGGTCAAGGACCTCAAGGTGAAGTCGGCGAACGGCACCCACGCGTTCCGGGTGGAGATAGCCTCGACGTTCAAGGAGCAGGAGCACGGGTTGATGTTCCGCTCCGAAATGGGCGCGGACGAGGGCATGATCTTCCCCAACAAGCCGCCGCGCCGCTCTGCTTTCTGGATGCGCAACACGGTGATCCCGCTCGACATCATCTTCATCGGCACCGACCACCGCATCCTCAACATCGCGGCGAATGCGGTGCCTTATGATGAGACGCCGCTGCCTTCGGATGGCATCGCTGCGGGCGTGCTGGAACTGAACGGCGGCCGCGCGGCGCAGCTCGGCATCAAGGCGGGCGACAAGGTCAGCTGGTAAAGGGTCAGCTGGTAAGCGGGCGTCATCCCACCTCCTTCGTCATTGCGAGCGTAGCGAAGCAATCCAGGGCAGTTTTGAACCGCCCTGGATTGCTTCGCTACGCTCGCAATGACGGGGATTGAGACGCTGCCCAATATACGAGGTGCCTCCCGCGTCCCGTCTGCCCTAGCTTGCCTCCCGAACGACATGGGGAGAGACGAATGGGTTCGCTGACGGGAAAGACGGCGCTGGTGACCGGCGGTTCGCGCGGGATCGGCCGGGAGGTGGCGCTGAGGCTCGCGGCGGACGGCGCGCGGGTCTGCATCAACTACAACAACAATGCGGCCGCTGCCGAAGAGGTCGTCTCGGCGATCCGCGATGCCGGGGGCGACGCCTTCGCCCTGCAGGCCGACGTCGGTTCGGCCGAGGCCATCGCGGCGATGTTCGCGGCCTTCGATAAAGAGGCGGACGGCCTCGACATCCTCGTCAATAACGCGGGCATCGGCGAGATGGCGACGATCGCCGAGACGGACGAGGCGCTCTACGACGCGATGATGCGGGTGAACGCCAAGGGGCCGTTCTTCGTCACGCAGGCGGCGCTGTCCCGGCTGCGGGACGGTGGGCGGATCGTGAACCTTTCGTCCATGGTGGCGCGTGCGGCTTATGCCTCGTGCGTCGCCTATGCCATGAGCAAGGCGGCGGTGGAGCATTTCACCCGCTCGCTGGGGCAGGAGCTGGGCGCGCGCGGTATCACCGTCAACGCGGTGGCGCCGGGCGCGACGATCACGGATTTCGCGCCCGCGCTGTTCAACGATCCGGCGACGGTGGACTATCTCGCCTCGGTCGCGGCGCTCGGGCGGGTGGGGCAACCGGGCGACGTCGCGCGGGTGATTGGCTTCCTGTGCGGGCCCGATGGCGCATGGGTGACGGGTCAGGTGATCGAGGCGAGCGGCGGGATGCATTTGTAGCACCCGAAGGTGCCTCTTCGCGCTTGCGTTGGGGGGCGCTTCGGGGCTAGTGCGCGGCACATGGGAATCCTGTCCAAGATCTTCACCTGGTGGGACGGCGCCACCATCGGCACCTCGCTCTGGAGCTCGCGCAATGGCGAGCATGTCGGCACCGACGCGCAGGGGAACAAGTACTATCGTTCCAAGAACGCGAAGGTGAAGACCACCGAGGGTTGGGATCGCCGCTGGGTGATCTACGCCGGCGCCAACGACGCCAGCAACGTCCCCGCCGAATGGCACGGCTGGCTGCACCACTCGTACGATGGCGTGCCCGAAAGCCATCTGCCCGCGCCGCGCATCTGGGAAGTGGACTACACCCCCAACGCCACCGGCACCGCGACCGCGTATCGCCCGCAGGGCGCGCTGGAGCGTGGCGGCCGCCGCGCTGCCGCCACCGGCGACTACGAAGCCTGGTCGCCGGAAGCCTGAGGGCTCACGCGTGATTCGCTGGAGGGCTTTGACAGCACTCTCGTTGCTGTCGGTCCTGACGGCCTGCGGTGGTGAGCCTGCGCCCGAGGCGCAGGACACCAGCGTCCCGGATGCCATCGCCGGAATGCAGGCCGGCCCTGCACAAGCCGCGAAAGGCCAGCAGATCGGCACGCCCAACAAGGACCGCGTGGTCACGCTGGGCGTCCTCAACAAGCGCAACAACCTGACGCAGGACCTGGTGATGAAGCCGGGCGAATCGCGCCGCCTCGGCAATCTCGTCGTGAAGGTCGCCACCTGCGAGAAGACGCTGCCCTGGGAAAAGCCGCAGGAAGAGGGCGCCTTCGTCCAGGTCTTCGTCGAACAGCGCCGCACCACCGAGGAAAAGCTGGCCTGGAACAAGGTGTTCTCCGGCTGGCTGTTCAAGAACAACCCCGGTGCCAACGTGGTCGAGCATCCGGTCTACGACGTCTGGGTCAAGAGCTGCGCGATGAGCTTCCCGGGCGAAGAAGCCAGTCCGCAGGACGACGCGTCGCCGAGCAGGGCCTCGAACGCCTCGGGCAGTGAGAGCACTCCGGCCCCTACCGCGTCGCCGAGCGCTTCTCCGACGGCGGCCGATCCCGAGCCGGTCGAGGAACCCGCTGTCGAGCAATAGCCCGACTGGGCTGCCTGCAGCAGCGCCAGATATGTCTTCTGCGGCATCTCCACCGCGCCCAGCGAGGCGAGGTGAGAGGTCATGAACTGGCAGTCGAGCAGGGTGATGCCGCCCCGTCGCAGCGCCGCCACCAGCCAGCACAGCGCGACCTTCGACGAATCGCTGACGCGCGAGAACATCGATTCGCCGCAGAACACCCGGTCGAAGCCGACGCCGTAGAGCCCGCCGACCAGTTCGCCCTCGCGCCAGACCTCGATCGAATGCGCGTGGCCGAGGAAATGCAGGTTCTCGTAGCTGGCCTGGATGCGGTGGCTGATCCAGCTGTCGCCGTCATCGCCGTCGCGCGCCTGTCTGGGCGCCGCGCATTCGTCCATGACTTGCGAGAAGGCGCGGTTGCAGGTCACCTCGAACCGCCCGCGCTTGAGCGTGCGGGCGAGCGAGGAGGATACGCGAAGCCCATCGAGCGGCAGGATCGCGCGCAGGCGCGGTTCGATCCAGAAGATTTCCGGATCGTCGCGCGCGTCGGACATGGGAAATATCCCGCTGCGATAGGCGAGCATCAGGAGTTCAGGCTCGATGATCGGATTTGAGCGGGGCGCGTGCACGAAAGCGTCCTAGCAGATGGGGATAACGAGCGCGAATCGACATATTCGCTCCGCCGGTCCACAATCGCCGCTTGCCATCGCGCAAGTCCTTCATTAGAGGCCCCCGAGCCCGCAGGAGTGTAGCTCAGTTGGTAGAGCATCGGTCTCCAAAACCGAGGGCCGTGGGTTCGAGTCCCTCCACTCCTGCCAGCATCTTCCCAAGATCGCGATAATCCTCCCTTCGGGGAGATCCGGATGCGGGGCGCCGAAGTGTGCCTTGCACGCGGGTGCTTCGACAAGCTCAGCATGAGCGGAAACGGGAAGACGGCTTCTTCATTCCGCTCATGCTGAGCTTGTCGAAGCACCATCGTCGGGTCACGACGTTCAATTGCGGGCCAAGTTGCTTTACGAGAGCCCGTTCGCCGATTCGGGCTACTAGCGGGAAGACACAGTCACACATGCACGCCAGCGCGCATCCTGACGCCGTGGAGGCCGAAGCGGCCACCTCCAACTCCGGCACCGACACTTACAAGCGTACGCGCCACGAAGCCTTGTGGATGGGCATCGTCCTGTCGCTGCTGGCGATGCTCCCGGCGATCGTCGCCTGGGCGCCGCAGATGACCGACTACCCTTCGCACCTGGCCGGGTTCAAGGTCATGCTCGATCACGGGCACGACCCGTTCCTGACGCGCTATTTCCTGTTCAAGTGGGAATGGACCGGCAATCTCGGCGCCGAGCTGCTGATGGTGCCGCTCACGAAGATCATGGGGCTGGAAGCTGCGGGCCGCTTCATCGTCGCGGCCATTCCGTTCCTTACCGGCATGGCGATCATGGCGGTGGAATGGAGCCTCAGGAAGCGCATCGGTGTTGGCGCGATCCTGGCCTTCGCGATGATCTGGTCGCCCTCGTTCCTGATGGGCTTCCTCAACTATTCGCTGTCGATTGCCTTCGCGCTGTTCGTGCTGGCGGGCTGGGTGCGGCTGGAGAACTGGCGCTGGCGCTGGGCGGTGATGATCCCGGCCAGCTTCGTGGTGTGGCTGTGTCACGTCTCGGGCTGGGGCGTGATGGGCGTGCTGATCTTCGGCTATGAATGGTCGAAGCGTGCAAGCTGGCGCGACTGGCGGCCGTTCCTCAGGCCCTGGCCGCTGATCTTCCCGCTGCTGCCGATGCTGCTGGGCGTGGGTTCGAACTCCAAGGTGTCCTACGGGCGCTTCGGCGTGCTCGAATACAAGTGGCAGATCCTCTACCGCGCGATGCGCAGCTACGACATGACCTTCGACATCGCCAGCCTGTGCGTGGTGGTGGCGGTGATCGTGGCGGCGCTGGCGATCCGCCGCTTCGACGGGCGCGTCGGCTGGGCGGCGCTGATCCTGCTGATCCTGACGCTGGTGGTGCCGCGCCAGATCTTCGGTGGCGACTATGCCGACTATCGCCTGAGCACCGCCGCGCTGCTGGTCGCGTGCCTCGCGATCGACTGGCCGGTGCCGCGCTGGGGCCTTGCGCTTGCGGGGCTGCTGTTCACGGCCCGCATCGCCGTCACCACGGTGGTCTGGTACGAGGATGCGCAGACCGCGCGCCAGCTCGTCACCGCGCTCGACTACGTTCCCGAAGGCTCGCGCGTGGCGACGGCGATCGCGATTCCCCGCCGCCAGTGGTTCTTCGGCCCGTTCGAGCACTTCGGCAGTTACGCCGTGGTTCGCCGCAGTTCGATGGAGAATTCCAACTTCGCGCTGCCCGACGTTCACATGCTGTCGATGCGCGAGACGCGTTACCGTTTCAACGATCCGACGCAGCGTATTCTCTACAGCGACAGCCAGCGGATCGACTTGCGCAAGTTCAAGCCCGCGCGCCATGCCGACTACCTCTGGTACATCGGCACGAAGGCCCCGGTGGCGATCCCGGACGGGGCGCGGATCGTCTTCGCGACGCCCAACTCGTTCCTTGCGCGCCTGCCGGACTCGGTGGACCTTGCAAATCCGGACAGTGGAAGCTAAATCCCCGTTTCCTCCCGACAGGCGGACTTCATCAGCCCCTCCCGGCCTCGGCCGGGGCGGCGATGGCCCCTAGGCGGAAGAATCGCAGAATTTTCCGTGACCAAAGCGGCATAGCTAAGAGAGCGACGTTAAGATGGCCAAGATCACCCCCGGCGAATTCATGCGCCAGGTTCAGGCGGAAACGCGCAAGATCCACTGGCCTTCGCGCCAGGAGACGGTCACGACCGCGATCTTCGTCGGCCTGATGACGGTGCTGCTGGCGGTGTTCTTCCTGGGCATCGACGCGCTGTTCGGCTGGGTCGTCAGCGCTCTGCTGAATGCCCTTTGATCGCCAGAATACAGGACTGAGAGAACACATGGCCCGCTGGTACATCATCCACGCCTACTCCGGCTTCGAGAGCAAGGTTAAGGAAGCCATCATCACCGAGGCCGAGCGCATCGGTCTGTCGCAGCTCGTCGAGGACGTGCAGGTTCCTTCCGAAACCGTCACCGAAGTGAAGCGCGGCAAGAAGGTCCAGACCGAGCGCAAGACGATGCCCGGCTACGTCCTCGCCAAGCTGACGCTGAACGACGACGTCTACCACCTCATCAAGAACACCCCGAAGGTCACCGGCTTCCTGGGTGCCAACAACAAGCCGCAGGCGATCAGCGAGAGCGAGGCCTCGCGCTACTTCGGCGCCGCCGAAGCCGCTGCCGCCGCGCCGCGCAAGACCGTCTCGATCGATTACGAGATCGGCGATTCGGTCAAGGTGCTCGACGGCCCGTTCGCGAGCTTCAACGGCATCGTCGAGGAACTCGACTTCGAGAAGAGCCGCGTCAAGGTGGCGGTCTCGATCTTCGGCCGCGCCACCCCGGTGGAGCTGGAATTCGAGCACGTCGAACTCAGCAAGTAAGGCGCGGGCGGGGGGCTCCCCGGATCCTTCGACACGCTCGCAGATGAGCGGTGTTGGGGGAAGGGGCGCTCTCAGTCCCGCTCATGCTGAGCGTGTCGAAGCACCATGGCCCTCGGTGGCCGGTGCAGGATAACGCAGACGCCCCGCCCGAGTGCGGGGCGTTTCGCGTTTCGGGAAACGGCGAATTAACCACTCCGGGTGCATGGATGCCCCATGCACAGGGGGCGCCTCGACGGACTGGATGGCTTGCGCGGGATCGCCGCGCTGTGCGTGTTCCTCTCGCACGTCTTCCCCGATTATCGGACCAGCGCCTATCTCGCGGTCGATTTCTTCTTCATGCTCAGCGGCTATGTCATGGCCCGCAGCTACGAGGCTCGGCTCGGCTCGGGCGGTGGGCGCGCCTTCATGCTGGCGCGCATCCGCCGCCTGTGCCCGACGATCCTGCTGGCCGGCCTTTTCGCGCTGCCCTGGCTGCTGAGCCAGCCGGACACGAGCGCGACTTTCGTGCTGGTCTGCCTTGCGCTGCCCTTGCTCATCAACTTCCCGGCGTGGTCGATCGGCGCGGAGCTTTTCGCCAACCTCGTCCACGCGCTCGGCCTAGCGCGGCTCGGTACGCCGCGGCTGGCGCTGCTCGGCACGGTGTCGTTCGCGGCACTGGTGGTTACCGCCTGGGGGCATGGCCTCGATTTCGTGCCCGGCCGGGCGGTCTGGTGGGCGATCGGCCTGCGCGCACTGGTGCCCTACATCGCGGGCATTGTCCTCCATCGCCTGTGGCGGGACCAGCCGCCTTTGGCGCCCAGTGCTTCGCTCACTTTCGCGGCGATGCCCGTCGCCCTTGCGCTCGCCACCCTGTTTCCGGCCACGCGCGGCTGGGCAGACCTGGCGTTCATGGCGCTGATCTGCCCGCTGCTGATCGCCGGAGGGCTGCGTCACGGGCAGAGGAGCCGCCTCGCGCAAGCGGCAGGCGCTTATTCGTTCCCGCTCTACGCCGCGCATGCCCCTGCGATTCTGACGGTGCAGGCATTCGGCCTCGACTGGCCGTGGCGCCTTGCCGCCGGGCTCGCGGCGGGCGCGCTCGTCATGATCGTGATGGAGCGCATGCACACTCACTCGACCGGCGCACCGGTTCTGAAAGCTGCGTGAAGACATGACCACGGAACCCGTCCCAGCGAAATCCGGCACGCGGCTTACGGCGCTCGACGGCTTGCGGGGCATCGCCGCTGCCGGGGTCGCGTTCCTCTACCACCCGCTGCTGGAACTGGACCCGGCGGTCATGGCCAAGGCGCCCGCGCCGATCGTCTGGCTGCGCGACTGGGGCTGGAGCTTCGTCGATCTGTTCTTCCTGATCTCGGGCTTCATCTTCGCCCATGTCTATTTGCGTGAGCGGCGGCTCGACCGCGCGGGCCTTGCGGACTTCGCGGTCGCGCGCATCGCCCGGCTCTATCCGCTGCATCTGCTGACTTTCGCGATCTGCGTCGTGCTGTTCCTCGGCGCGCCGGAGAACACCTGGTATGCCTTCTTCGCGCACCTGTTCATGATGCAGGCTTTCGTCGAGCCGCTGGGCCACACCTTCAACGGGCCGAGCTGGTCGATCTCGGTCGAGCTGGCCTGCTACACCCTGTTTGCGCTGGGTGCGGTCAGCGGCGAGCGGACGCTGCGCTGGGTAACGGCGGCGGCGATCCTTGTGCCGGTCGGCTATCTCGTATTCTTCGCCAGCGCAGGCGGCCCGTGGATCGCCGACTGCATTCCGCGCGGCCCCTTGGGCTTCTTCCTCGGGCAAGTGCTGTGGCGCTGCCGGGAGCGGATCGCGTGCGTTCCCGCTATTGTGCTGGTCGCGCTCATGGCGACGGGCCTGCTGCTCGAAATGGGCCGCTTTTCGCCCTTACTGCCGCTGTGCCTGCTCGCATGGCCCGCCGCGCTGTGCCTGTCGCTGCGCATTCCGGCATTGGCGAGCCGTCCGCTGCTGTGGCTTGGGGATCGCAGCTATTCGATCTACCTCGTCCACTTCCCGCTGCTTCTCGTCTGCATCCCCACGATCGAGAGCACCACCAGCGGCTTGACGGCGAGCGCCATGCTGCTGGCCTTCGCAGCCGTGGTGCTGGTGCTTGGCGACTTGGCCTATCGCCGCCTCGAAGTGCCTTCGCGCCGCGCGATTCGCGGGCTATGGCAGCGCCGCCGCAAAGTTGTGGCGCAAGGCGCGGTTGCCGCCTGAAACGGGCTCTTTCCTTTCCTGCGCTTTTCCTATAGGGGCGCCCCCTTCGGACATGGCCTTGCCGTGCCCGATTCCCTGCGGGAGGGGCGCTGATCACACGGCGCCCCGCCAAAACCGCTAGACATGAGCCTCGGGAAACCGGGGCGACAGTGTGAAAAGGAGCGGCCCCATGGCCAAGAAGATTACCGGTTACATCAAGCTGCAGGTTCCTGCAGGCAAGGCCAACCCGTCGCCGCCGATCGGTCCGGCTCTGGGTCAGCGCGGTGTGAACATCATGGAATTCTGCAAGGCGTTCAATGCCGCCACGCAGGAACTCGAGAACGGCATGCCGATCCCGACCATCATCACCGTTTACGCCGACCGCAGCTTCACCTTCGTCACGAAGACGCCGCCTGCCACCTTCCTCATCAAGAAGGCCGCCGGTCTGAAGTCGGGCTCGAAGGAGCCGGGCAAGATTTCCGCCGGTAAGATCGCGCGTTCGAAGCTGTCCGAGATCGCCCAGGTCAAGATGGCCGACCTCAATGCCAACGACATCGAGGCCGCAACGAAGATCATCGAAGGTTCCGCTCGCGCGATGGGCCTCGAAGTGGTGGAGGGCTGAGCCCATGAAGCAGACCAAGAACCAGAAGGCTCTCGCAGCCAAGCTCGGCGACAACATGAAGCTCTACGGCGTTGACGAAGCGCTGCAGACCCTGCGTGACGTCAAGGCCACCAAGTTCGACGAGACCATCGAAGTCGCGATGAACCTGGGCGTCGATCCCCGCCACGCCGACCAGATGGTCCGCGGCATGGTTTCGCTGCCCGCAGGCACCGGCAAGACCGTTCGCGTCGCCGTGTTCGCCAAGGGTGACAAGGCTGCCGAGGCTCTCGCCGCCGGTGCCGACAAGGTTGGCGCCGAAGACCTCATGGAAGACATGCAGGCCGGCAACCTCGACTACGACCGCGTCATCGCCACCCCGGACATGATGGGCGTCGTCGGCCGTCTCGGTAAGCTGCTGGGCCCCAAGGGCCTGATGCCGAACCCGAAGCTGGGCACCGTCACCCCGAACGTGACGCAGGCCGTGAAGGACGCCAAGGGCGGCCAGATCGAGTTCCGCGTCGAGAAGCAGGGCATCATCCACGCCGGCATCGGCAAGATGTCGTTCTCGGATGCCGACCTGAAGACCAACTTCTCGGCTTTCGTGGACGCCATCGTCAAGGCGAAGCCCTCGGGCGCCAAGGGCAAGTACGTCCGCAAGATCTCGCTCTCGTCCTCGATGGGCCCGGGCCTCAAGATCGACACCACCGAGATCGCCGGCGCCTGATTTCAGCGCTGACGTAAACGGACTTGAAGGGCCGGGAGGGAAACCTCCCGGCCCTTTTCGTTTGTGTCCCATTGGCGGGCTCGGTCGCGACCCTTCGACAAGCTCAGGGTGAGCGGGGTTCGTGATATGTCGCGTTAGCCCCATGCCCCCGTTCCCCACGCCCGCTCAGGCTGAGCTTGTCGAAGCCCGCCCCGGCGGTGTGTTCTCCGCCCCGTTTACGCTCGCCGCGATCGGGTGTATTGGCGTGCTGTACATATGTTCAGCATAACGCCGGGAGAGACGGCCAGATGGCTATCCGTTTCGAAGACATCAAGGAATTCATCGGTTCGCGCGTGCTCTGGGACGACCGCGCCGACTTGTTCACGCCCGAGGCGGCCGCAGCGATTCGCGCCAAGGTGGAGGAGCGCACCGTTGTGGTGTTCCCGCAGGCGAACCTAACCGACCAGGAGCAACTCGCCATCACCGAGGCGATGGGCGAGAAGATCCGCCTGACCGCGCGCAACAACGTGCAGAACAACGACCAGGACGTCTACCAGGTCACGCTGGACGAGAAGATCAACCCGCAGCCCGAATACGTGCTGGGCACTTTCTTCTGGCACATGGACGGCATCACCGTGGACATGCCGCCGCCCTTCGCGACGCTGCTGTCCTGCCGCATCGCGCCCGACAAGGGCGGCGAGACCGAGTTCGCCAGCACGTATGCCGCTTACGAGGGCCTTCCCGAAGAGGAGAAGCAGGCGCTCGAGGGCCTGAAGGCGGTGCATTCGGTGCGCGCCAGCCTCTCGCCGATCGCCGACGCCATCCCGGAAAAGCATCGCGAGAAGGTGCTCGGCATCGGCCTGATCAAGGAGCATCCGCTGGTGTGGACGCACGAATCGGGGCGCAAGTCGATGGTCATCGGCACCACGGCGGACCACATCGTCGGCATGGAAGTCCCGGCGGGCCGCGCCATGCTGATCCGCCTGCAGGAATGGGCCGCGCAGCCCGCGTTCTCGCTGCGCCACAAGTGGACCAAGGGCGACTTCGTGATCTGGGACAACACCGGCGCGATGCACCGGGCGATCCCCTACGACAAATCGACCGGGCGCATGATGCACCGCACCTCGATCGCCGGGACCGAGGCGGTCGCGGCGTAACGTTACGTCGTCCCGGACTTGATCCGGGACCGCTGGCGGTGAACGGCTCCATAGAGCCGCGTGGGATGCGGGGGCTTCGACAAGCTCAGCCTGAGCGGGATTGATAGGGCATTACACTAACTCCGCTCACCCTGAGCTTGTCGAAGGGTCGCAGCTGAGCTTGTCGAAGCCCCCGCCGACGATCAGCGCAGGTTGGCCGCCGTGTAGCACTCGACAAGGTAAGCCAGCGGGCGTCCGTCGGGCAGGACCAGCATTGCCTGATGCGTCGAGATCGTGTCCGCCGGGCAATTCTCCGCCGGTCCCGCCACCGTCGCGAGCGGACGCCGTTTGAACCCGAGCGGGGCGACGACTTTGCCGAACGGCGTATTCGTCACGCGCAGAGCTTCGTTCATCGCGGGCGTCAGCCGTGCCGGGACGTACCAGTTCCACGCGACCGAAAGCACCGCGCCGCCGCAACTCAGGCGCACATTGCGCAAGGCGAAAGTCTCGCCGTCCGCAAGCCTGAGATGCTCGCGCATCGCTGCGGGAGGAGCCTCGCCGCCGGTGGCCAGCGTCTGCGCGGTGATCCGCGGATCGGTGACGCCGCGCATGCCGCACCACTCCTCCAGCGCCAGGGTTGCGCTGTCGTGGCGGCGCAGGACCGTCTCGAACTGTTCCAGCGTGGCGGCGGGCATCGCAGGCGAAGTCGCGGAAGCCATCACGGCCATGATCGCAGCAGGCGCCGCAAGCTCAAATGCCACCGGGGACCGCCGGGCGGCCCATCGCCGCCAGTCCTTCGACGAGCGCGCGGGTGCAGGCGGAGAGATCCTCGGCGCTGACCGAACGGATCACGAAATTCGCGCCGGTGCGCCCTTCGCCCCAGAACGGGTAGGAGCCGATCTGGCAGGTCTCGAACGTCTTTTCGGTTTCGCGCAGCAGTTCGGCCACTTCGCTTTCGCCCACCCAGCACCCGACCGTCTCGGACAGCAACGGCGCGCCGCCCTCAAGCTGGCCGGAAAGTGCGTCGAGCATGCCTGCGGTGATGCTGGGCACGCCGGCCATGATGAACACGTTGCCGCAGCGGATGCCCGGTGCCCCGGTGTAGCGATTGGGGATCAAGCTGGCACCGTCCGGCGTGCGCGCCATGCGCAGGCGTGCCTCGGTGAGGCCGCCGCGCGTTGTGTAGTATTCTTCCAGGATCGCGCGGGCTTCGGGATGGACGATGACCGGCACGCCCAGCGCCTCGGCGATGGCGTCCACGGTGATGTCGTCATGCGTGGGGCCGATGCCGCCGGTGGTGAAGCAGTAGTCGTTGCGCGCGCGCAGGGTGTTCACCGCCTCGACGATGGACGGCGTCTCGTCGGCGACGACGCGCACTTCCTTCAGGCGGATACCCTGGATCTGCAGCCAGGTGGCGACCTGGGCGATGTTCTTGTCGTGCGTGCGGCCCGAGAGGATTTCGTCGCCGATGACGACGAGGGCGGCGGTGAAGATTCGCTGCTGGGAAGCCATGGCGGTATCGCTAGGGCAAATGGGCGCGCGGGGCTAGGGGGCTCGCAAATCTGCTCGCGGGTGCAAAAAGAAAGGGCCGGTCCGAAGACCAGCCCTGTAGAAGTTTTGGGAGAGG
>NZ_ALVC01000202.1:0-15095 GCF_000293195.2 Sphingomonas sp. LH128 | reverse complement strand
TGGTGGCGGCATCGTCGGCCCGGACGACCTCGCCTTCGACGAGGCGGGCAACCTGTATTGCACCGAGATCACCGAAGGCCGCGTCTCGATGATGACGCCCTCGGGGCAATACCGGGTGATCCACGGCGAAATGCCGGTGGCGAACCCGATCACGTACCATCAGGGCCGCCTGATCGCGGGCGAACTGCGCATTGGCGGGCGCATCATGGAACTCGACCGCGACGGCGGCGCACCGCGCGTCATCTTCGAGGGGGTGCCGATGGCCAACGCCTTCGAGGTGGGCCCGGACGGCAAGCTCTACTTCCCGGCTCAGGGCGCGAACGAGATCTGGCGCATCGGCCTCGACGGCGGCGAGCCGGAGGTCGTGGCGAGGGACCTCGGCGTGCCGGACTCGGTGAAGTTCCACCCCGACGGCTCCATCATCTCCACGCAGGTCTATTCGGGGCAAGTGCTCAAGATCGACCCGCGCACCGGCGCCAAGACGGTGCTGGCCGACATCGGGCCGGGGCTCGACAACGTGGCCTTCGTGAACGGGCGCACGTTCGTCAGCCACATCAACGGCTCGATCACCGAGATCACCGCGCCGGGGCAGACTCGGCCGCTGGTGGAAAAGGGGCTGCAGTGGCCGCTCGGCCTCGCGGTCGATGCCAACGGGCACGTTTTGGTGGCGGACGGCGGGTTCACCTACCTGCTGCGCCCCGGCGAGCTGTTGCAACTGGCGGGCATGCTGTTCTCGCCCGGCTTCCCCGGCTGGGTGCGCGACGTTGCGGCGAGCGGCCCCGACGAATGGATCGTCACCACCGCCAACGGCGACGTCGCCCGCTGGAACCCGGCGGCGGCGACCAGCGAGGTGCTGACGAGCGGCCACGACCTGCTGATGGGCGTTGCCGTCACCCCCGGCGGCGTCGTCTTCGCCGAGTTCGGCACCGGCAAGGTCCATGCGATCGAGGGCGGCAACGTCGCCGAACTGGCCAGCGGCCTCGACCGGCCGATGGGCGTCGCGGTGTCCGGCGACAGCACCGTCTACGTCGCCGAAAGCGGCGCGGGCCGCGTGGTGAAGCTGGTCGGCGGGCGCAAGGAAGTGGTGCTCGACGGTCTCGCCCGGCCCGAGGGGCTGGCCATCGCGGGCGGCACGCTGTTTGTCGCCGATCCGGGCGGGAATGCGCTTGTCGCCAGTGATCTGGCGGGCGGCGCGCGCGAGGTCGTCGCCAGTGACTTGCCGATGGGCGGGCCGGGCGGGTTGCAGCCGGTACAGCTTGGCGGCGTGGGCGACATGTGCGGGCCGATGAACACATTTACCGGCGTCGCCGTGGCGCCCGACGGCACCGTCTACCTCTCCGCCGATGCCGAGGGCAGCGTCCTCGCCCTTCGCCGTCTCTAAGGGGGCCTTCCGATGCTCAAGCAGATCTGCTTCTTCCGCAAGCGCTCGGACATGACCATGGACGAATTCATGGACTACTACGAGAACCAGCACTCGCAGCTGGCGAAGAAGTCCGGCGCCAAGCCCGCGATCCCCAATGCGGTGCGCTATGTGCGGCGCTATCTGGTGCCGGAGAAGAACCCCATCACCGGGCAAATCCACGATCCGGGCTACGACTGCATCATGGAAATCTGGTGGAACAGCCGCGAGGATTTCGAGCGCTCGCAGGCGATCATCGCCTCGCCCGAACGCCTGCCGATGACCAGGGCGGATGAGGAAAAGCTCTTCGCCAGCCACGACAACCCAGTCGTGACCTGCATCGAGTACGATTCGCCGATGGGTCCGAACGGCGAGGCGACGCATGTGGACTTGCGCTATGAGGGGTGACCCCGCTCGTCGTCCCGGACTTGATCCAGGACCGGTGGCTGTCTTTAGCCGCGCGCCATCGGCAAGGCGCCCCCACGCGAGGCTGCGCCTCACGACCGGCCCGCGGTCCCGGGTCGAGCCCCGGACGACGTGAGCATGCACGCCCCCACATCTCCAACCGCTCGCGACGAATGGCGCGCGCATCCGCTGCTGCCGGTGGCGGCGGGACTGGGCTATGCCACCAGCGTCATCCACATCTACGGCATCGGCCCGTTCTACGGCCCTGTCGCGACCGAGTTCGGCTGGAGCCGCACCGAAGTCACCTTCGGCCTGACGCTGGCGACGCTGGTGCAGGCGGTGGGCGGCGTGTTCGTCGGCCTCGCGGTCGACCGCTTCGGCCCGCGCCGGTTCGGGGTGATCGGGCTGGCGCTGCTGGGCATCGCCTTCGCCCTGCTAGGCACCGCCGACGGATCGCTGCTCAACTGGTATCTGCTATGGGGTCTGGTCGCGCTGGCGGCACTGCCGGTCCAGGCATCGGTATGGACGAGCGCTGTTGCCTCGCGATTCACGGTATCGCGTGGGATGGCCTTTGCGGTGACCTTGTGTGGAGCCTCCATCGCCGCAGGGGTGTTCCCGCCAATGGCGACATGGCTGATCAGCGCGCTCGGCTGGCGCGGGGCCTTCCCGGTGCAGGCGGCGATCTGGCTGGGCGTTGCGTTTCCTGTGATCTTCGTTTTCTTCCACGGCCGCTATGACAAAGGCCGCAAGCAGAAGGCACAGGACGCTGCGGCTCGCCCCGCAGACCTGCCCGGCGCCAGCTTGCGCGATGGGATGACCTCCAGCGTCTACCACCGCCTGTTCATCGCCTGTCTGCTGTTCACCTTCACCGTGATCGCGCTGGTGGTTCACTTCACCGCGATTCTCGGCGATGCCGGGGCAAGCCCGATGATGGCCGCCGCGATCGCCTCGTTCGTAGGCTGGTTCTCGCTGGCCGGGCGGCTGGGGACCGGAGCGCTGCTCGACCGGCTCCCCGCCTCGCTGGTGGGCGCGGCGGTGTTTATGCTGCCGGTCCTAGGCTGCCTGCTGCTCCTGCTCGGCGGCGGATCGCTGTGGGCGATGGGTGCGGCCTCGGCGCTGATCGGGCTGACGCTGGGGGCGGAGATCGACGTTGTCGTCTACCTGCTCACCCGGCATTTCGGGCTGCGCAACTTCGGCGGGCTCTATGGCGGGCTGCTGGCGGCGCTGTCGATCGGCACGGCCACCGGGCCGCTCGCCGCCGCGCAGTTCTACGACCGGACCGGCAGTTACGCGGGCTTCCTGTGGCTGGCGCTCGCCTTCATGGCCGCGAGCAGCGTGGCGATCGGCACGCTGCCAAGGGGCAAGGCCGCCTATGCCGCACATTGAAGGAACGCCCGGGCGGTTTGCCCCGTCATGCCGATAATGAGATAACGGCCGCAAACCCGAACAAGCAGGAACGAGGATATCCATGGGCGAAATCGGCAAGATCGTTCAGGCGCCCGAGGAACTGGTCGCGCCGGTCAACGTGCCCGCCGAGGCTTACGTCTCCCCCGAATACGCGCGTGCCGAAGTGGACAAGCTGTGGCGCAAGGTCTGGCTGCAGGCCGGGCGGGTGGAGGACATCCCCGAGGTGGGCGACTTCATCACCTTCGATATCGTCCACGACTCGGTCGTCATCGTGCGTGCTTCGGCGGACGACATTCACGCCTTCCACAACGTCTGCCCGCACAGGGGCCGCAGGCTGGTCGATACGCCCCCCGGCCAACGCAACGCGCGCGGCAATCGCAAAACGTTGATCTGCGGCTATCATGGCTGGACCTTCGGCCTCGACGGCGCAAACTCCTATGTCGAGCATCAGGACGACTGGCAGGGACATCTTTGCGCGGGCCGCGCCGATCTGGGCAAAGTGCGGGTGGAGACGTGGGGCGGCTGGCTGTGGATCACGCTCGACCCCGAGGCGATGCCGCTGGCGGAATACCTTAGTCCGGCCGCGACGATGCTCGATCCTTACGGCCTCCAGAACATGCGCCCGCGCTGGCGCAAGTGGGTGGTGTTCGAATGCAACTGGAAGGTGGCGATGGAGGCCTTCTGCGAGACTTACCACGTCTCCACCACACATCCCGAATTCATGGAGTTTGGCCAGTTCCGGGGCTGGGCGCGCAATCAGGGCCTGCATTCCAACATCGGCTACGAGGCGCCGAAAGGTCAAGAGGAGGACTCCGGCAAGCTGCGCCTCGGTGCCGGCGAAGACCCGCGCCTGACCACGGCGGATATGCAGAACTTCACCTGGGCCAATGCCAATACCAACACCACGATGACGCTGGTGGGCGTGGCCAACCGGCTCCGGGACGAGCTGCCCGAAGGCACCCCAGCGGCGGAGGTTTCCAAATACTGGATCCAGACCGCCAAGGCCGAGGACGCGGCGCGCGGCGTCGTCTGGGCGCAGGTCGATCCGCTCCATACCGCACAGGCGGGGACGGCCTGGCAGATTTTCCCGAACTTCCAGATCGGCCATGCGGTCAACAACATGCTGTGCTACCAGGCGCGGCCCTATGGCACCGATCCGGACAAGTGCATTTTCGAGGCGGCCGTTTACGAACTCTGGCCTGAGGGGCAGGCCCCGCAGACCGACTGGGAATACACCGAGCCCGCCGACTGGCCGCCGGTGTTGCAGCAGGACTTTGCCAACATGGCGGCGGTGCAGCAGGGGATGAAGAACGTCGGCTTCCGGGGGGCGCAGCCCAATCCCTACATGGAACGCTCGGTCGCCTCGCTGCACATGAACCTTGCGAAGTTCATGGGGACAGGCGCGCCCAAGACGTACTGAGGTGTAACCCGAGCGGGCTTCGACAAACTCAGGGTGAGCGGGGGTAATCTAAAGCCCTCAACCCGCTCAGGCTGAGCTTGTCGAAGCCCGTGCGCGCGAGACGCGGCAAAGGGAGGAAACAGGCCATGCAATTCCCTCTCGTCCACGTCAGCTGGGCGTTGGCCGATAACGCGCAGCGCCCGGCTTGCGACGCCTTCTTCCGCGAGGTGTTCGGCGCGCAGACCGCCTACGAGATTCGCGTCACGCCCGAGACGGAAAAGCTGGGCCTCGACCGGGAGGAATCGCTGCTGATGATCGGCGATACCATGGTCATCCCGATCGCGCCCGCGGGCCGGGGCGCCGAAAAGGGCAACCCGCTGGGCGACATGCTGCGCCGCTCGGCCGCGCCGGGCCGCTGGATCGGGCTGGCGCTCAAGGTCGGTGATCTGGCGCACGCGGACGCCTGGTTCGCCGCGCGCGGTTTCAAGCGGTTCTACGATCCGGGAATGGAAGCGCACTATTTCCTCGTGCCCAAGGGGCAGATGCTGGGGATGCGGCTGGAAATCGTGAAGCAGGACATGCCGAACGATCCGCGCCGTGATCCGGCATGGTTTCCGGCGAAGGACGATCCGCTCGGTATCGAGGGCCTGCAGGCGGTGGGCGTAAGCACGCCCTCGCTGGCCGAGGCGCGAGCGCTATTCGCGGACAGGCTGGAGTGGCAGGACCTTGGCACGCGCGATCTTCCCGAAGCGCGCTGCGCAGCCTTTACCATCGGTGACACCGTGCTGGAAGCGCTGGAAGGCGCGCCGGGCTCGGCTGCTGCCCGTCACGCGGCGGAGGTGCAGGGTGTCTGCCACCTGGTCTTCAAGCTGCGCGATGCGGCGGCAGCGGCCGATCGGCTGCGGGTGCAGGGACTGCCGCTGATTGGCGACGTGGAAGACCGTTTCGCCATTCACCCCGACGCCGCGCACGGGCGCCTGATCTGGCTGACCGGGGTCACGCCGCCGGGCTACCCCCCCGCCCGGCTTTCGGCTCGGAACGGGTATCGCTGAGCCGCGTTGATGGTCGCGGGCGGCGATGGGCCGTCATGATGCGGAGATGCAGGACGATGAAGTCCGGAAAGTCAGTCTGCCTGATGACGGCGGCGGTGCTGGGTGCGGGATTGATGCCGGTTTCGGCCGAAGCCAGCTTCTATTCCGGCGAGGAGCTTCTCAAAGTCTGCACCGCGCAGCGCGGCAGCGCGGCCTATGTCGAGAACACCTACGAATGCATCGCCTACATCACGGGTAGCGTCGATGCCTTCAACACGTATCGTCGCACCATCAGCATGAAGAGCTGCATCCCCGAGGACGTGACGATCGCCCAGCTTCGCAGGGTGACGGTGGCTTATCTGCAGGATAATCCGGGCAAGCGCGAGGAGGCCGGATCGGCACTGGTCTTCGCCGCGACGCGTCAGGCTTGGCCCTGTGCCAAAAAGGCAAGGTAGCGGGCGCGCCGATCGATTTGCTTCGTCCGGGATCAGCCCCCAGTATTCGCGAAGGACTGAAGGCGGATGCGCGGGAACACCTCTTCCAGCGGCTTCACGTCGGGAGTGACGTAAACGTAGCCGCCTTTCTTGCGGAATAGCGGGCTGATCGTCTTCGTGTAGAACGCGATCGGCACGTTGATGCAGCCGAAGGTGATGCGGTTGTCATCGCTGGTGGGAGAGAGCATCCGTTCGCGGCGCTTTTCCTTGGGTTTGCCGGGGCGGGGTATGGGATGGAGTGCCACCGAGGTGGCGTAGTCCACCCACAGGACCCGCGTGTTGCCTGCTGCCACGCCGAACTTGGCGAGGAACCTCCCGGCAGGCGTCGTCTTTTCGGCGGGACCGATTTCCGACAGGTTCTTGCTGCCGATGCCCGGGCTCGCATCGTCTCCCGGCGCTATGCCGAGGAGGACGGGAACCTGCCCGAGCTTCTTGCCCTTCGCGTCGAACAGAAGCAGCGCTGCCGCCTTCTTGTCGATTATCGCGTAGGGCAGGGCGTTGTTATCTCCTGACGCGGCGATCCAGTCGGCGACGCGGGCGGCGTCCTGCGGCTGGATCGCCGGGCTCGGTTCGGCGGTATCTTGCGTCTGCGATGTCTTCGGCCCCGTGGACCGGGAAACCTCCGCCGCCCACGCAGGAGCGGAGCCTGTCAGCGCCGCGCCGGTCAGAAATAGTCCGGCAAGCGCCCTGGAAACCGTGTTCATCGCTGTCAAAGTACTCGAATCAAGCCGGGAAGATCAGGCCAGAAAGCTCGGGCAGTCGGCGTCAGTTGCGGGCGCGCTTGCGCTGGGCTTCGGCCATGCGCTGTTCGACGCTGTCGACGCGGGCGCCGAGCTGGTCGATGCGCTGGCTGTTCTGCTGGGCCTGGCCGGATGCGGCCTGCGCTTCGGAGCGGGCGGCCTGCGCGGTGGCGTCGGTCTGCTGCAGCTTGCTGTCGAGCGCATCGACGCGCTGGTTCACGACCGCGACCTGTTCGCGCACGAAACCTTTGGTGGCGCAGCCGCCGAGACCCATGGAACCGGCCAGGATGACCACGGCCGGAGCGATTTTCTTGAAGGTGGGCGACATTGTTTTTCTCCTAACGGTCAACAGACCGGAATCGTCCAAGCCCAGCCTTCGGGGTTCGACAATTCGATTCTGGCCGGTCGTGCTTCCGCTCCGATGAACGGAAATCCGTAGGTTAGCGAACGCCTGAGACGGGAAAAGTTCCAAAAGGGCCATTGGAATTTTCGCCGACGAGCTCTCCGTCCCGCACCGTTACATCGTATTTCACGGTGATCGGCATGGGCATCGAGGCACGTCCCTGGAACTTCGCGCGGCCGTCCCTGATCCCCCCGGCGACATCGACAGTGCCTTGTTCCGCCGAGACTTTCCCGGTCACGACGCTGCCTTTGACGATGAGGTCCATGACCGCCTTCTGCGGGCCGATCGGCGACTGGATGATCACGTTCCAGCGCCCTGCGAAGTCCTGCGGTTTTGCATTGCTGATTTTCGAGGCCTTCGCCTTTTCTAGCAGCGCCTTTCGTTCGGCCGGAGCGGCCTGGGCGCGGGCGCGCAGATAGAATCGCAGGGTTTCCAGTTCCGCGTCGGTGAACTCCGGGAAGGGCGGCATGCCGTTCAGCTTGAGCCCGCCTTCCTTGACAATCGTGCGGAAGGTCGCCGCGTCGGTGATGACCGGCGAATAGCGCAAGTCCGGCGCCGCTCCGCCCGCAACCGCATTCCATCCGTGGCATACGATGCACGAGCGGGTGCCGAACAGCATCGCCCCGGCCTGCGCCCGCGCGAGGTCCGGCCTGAAGTTGGGATCGGCCACCGGCTCCAGCGGCGGCACCGCGAAAGGCGGGATCGTGTCCTTGCCGTCCAGCGCGAACGTCAGCACGCGGCGCGGCAGGCGGTAGTCGGTGCGATAGGCGGCATTGCCCAGCGTCTGCATGCCTGCGCCTTGCCCGCCCGCGCCGGTGAGCACGGTGACGTACTGCCGTCCGTTCACGCGGTAGGAGATCGGTGCGCCGATGATCGGGCTCTCGGTCTTGTACGACCATAGTGCCTTGCCGGTCTTCGCATCGCGGGCGATGAACTTGCCGTCGATCTGGCCCTGCCACACCAGCCCGCCGGCCGAGGCCATGACCCCGCCCGGCCAGGTTCCGGGCAGGTCGATCCGCCATGCCTCGGTCTGCGTGACCGGGTTCCATGCCTTGAGGTAGCTGCGGTGGCCGCCGGGCAGTTCGACTTCGGGGATGAGCGTAACGCCCATGCCTGCGGCGAGTTCGCCGCCGCCCTTCTGGCCGTCGCCGATCAGGGCGGGCATGTCCATCACCGGCACGTAGACGAGGCCGGTCTGCGGGCTGTAGGCCTGCGGCTGCCAGGAATGCGCGCCGGTCGGCCCCGGCCACATCTCGAACAGCCCGGGCTTGCCGTTGTAACGGATGCCGGGATTTTCGACAGGACGTCCGGTCTTCGCATCGATGCGCTCGGCCCAAGTGACCTTGGCGATCTTCTGCGCGGAGATGAACTGGCCGGTCGCGCGGTCGATCACGTAGAAGAAGCCATTCTTGGGCGCCTGCATCAGCACCTTGCGATCCTTGCCGTCGATCGACAGCGTGGCGAGCGTCATGTCGGACGTCGCCGTGCAGTCCCACTGCTCCGCCGGGCATAGCTGGTAGTGCCACTTATATTCGCCGGTATCGACGTTCACCGCCACCACAGAGGCGAGGAACAGGTTGTCTCCGCCGCCGGGGCTGCGCAGCTTCTGGTTGTAGGGAAAGCCGTTTCCGACGCCGAGATAGACCAGCCGCAGCTGCGCATCATAGGCGAAGGCGTTCCACGCCGTTCCGCCGCCACCGCGCCGGGTGCCGTCGGGGTTCTTCCACCCGCCCGGCCATGTCCCCCGCATGACCTCTTCTGCCTTGCGGTTGGCGGGCGTCACCTCGTCGCCGGGCGTGGTGTAGAAGCGCCACGACAGCTTGCCGGTCTTCGCGTCGTAGGCGCTGACGAAGCCGCGCGCCGGGCTGATGTCGCCGCCGCCGAAGCCGGTAATCACCTTGCCGCCGAATACGCGCGGCGGACCATTGGCATTGCGCGGGGCATTGTCGGGGAAGTCCATCGTCTTCCAGGTCTCCCGGCCGGTCTTCGCATCGAGCGAGACCACATAGCCGTCCGTCGTGACGAGGAAGACATGGCCCGCATCATAGGCGATGCCCTTGCTGCCCCACGACATCTGCAGCGCGGTCTTCGCCCGCTCGCGCGTGCCGCCGTCGTATTCCCACAGCTGTTCGCCAGTGACGGCGTCGAGTGCGCGGATGTGCGAATGGCCGGTGGTGATGAAGACCTTCCCCTCCGCCATCAGCGGCGTCGTGGGCGTGTAGCCCGGCTCGAGGTCGAAGTGCCAGGCCAGCTTCAGGCCGGAGACATTGCCGGTATCGATCTCCTCGAGCGGCGAATAATGCGTCTCGGTTCCCGTCCGACCCCAACTCGGCCATTCGTCCGGGTCAACGACGGTCTGTTCCTCTATCGGCTGGGCGGGGCGATTGCATGAAGACAGCGCAAATAGCATCGACGTCAACGCCAGTGGTATAGCGATCTTTCCCAGGCCAGAGACCACGACGTCCTCCCCTCGCTTCCGTTTTTCTTGATGTCCCGACTATCAGCCGCGCCGGAAGCTGGGAAGAGATGCTATTCACCATGGATCATAACGAGCAAGGCATCGCCGAGGGGATGTGCCGCGCCAGATTGTCCGAATAGGAAAACCCCGGCCTTCCGTCAGGAAAGCCGGGGTCTCGCAAGGCAGTGCGCGAGGGGGTACGCACTGCCGGCTCGGTGGTCTTGGATCAGTTGGCGCCGACGCCCATCGGGATCGGCGTACCTTGCTTGAGGTAAACGCGATTATCCTCGATCTTGTCGACGTTCTCGAACGCGATGTAGTGATGTGCACCATCGGAACTGTCCGAACGGGTCAGCTTGATCTGGTCGTCCTTCACCTCGTCGATAGTCCCGACGTGCTGACCGGTGCTGGTCGTAACTTCCATGTGCTCACGCACGCGCAACTTCTCGAACATGGTGTATCTCCATCATCTCGGGGGGTATGATGGGGAAACGGCGCAAGCTGGAAAGTCGTTCCGGTCGTTCGTCTCGGCCCGGAAACGGCTCGTCAATTCGGGTCGTTCAGGGGGTGGCACCGAGGCCGAAGGTGGCGTCGCCCCGGTCGGACAGGAGCACCGCGTCGGCGCTTATCCCGTCGATCTGCGTGATCGCGACGAAATCGTGAGAGCCGCCCTCCAGCATCAGTTCCTCGCCTTCCAGCGCGGCGACGGTACCTATGACGACCCCGTCCGCTGCGATCACCTTCATGCCCTTGCGGATCGTGCCCTGCTGCGTCGTCCAGGCGGTGTCGGTGGTAGTCATGGCGCGTGCTCCTCTCGCTGCGGGGCGGGGGTCGCCCCGGAGGCATAGACACAAAACCCCGCCTGCCGGAGGGTTCCGGCCGGCAGGGTCTTGGCGAGCGCGAATCGAATCTCGTTGGTCAGGCGTTCGCAGTCTTGGCGCCGAAGCGGCCGTGCTTGCGGAAGCGCACCATCCAGCGGTCGAGGAACAGGCCGAGAGGCCGCGGCGTGACGCCGAGCCCGCCGATGCCCGGAGCCGAGCCGCTTGCCACGCTGCCGGCCTGGAGCAGCTTGAACTGGTCGGTGGTGATCGGGGCGCCGGGCAGCCAGCCGGTCGCCGCCGCTATGAGGCCGGACACTGCATCCGGCAACTGGGCGAAGGCTCGCGAGCGGCCCTGTGCCTTGGCGATACGCTCGTTAAGTTCGAGCATGGTGACGACTTCCGGCCCGGCGAGCTCGAACGTCTTGCCCTGTGCGTCCGCGCGGCCCAGCGCATTGGCGATTGCCACGGCCACGTCATCGACGAAAACGGGCTGCAGCTTCGCCTCCGGAGCGAAGACCGGCAGGGCGGGCAACCGCGAGATCAGTTCTCCGAACATGTTGACGAAATTATCGTCCGGCCCGAACATCAGCGAGGGGCGCACGATCGTCGCGGTTGGGAATGCGGCCAGCACGGCGGCTTCGCCTTCGGCCTTGGTACGGGCATATGCGACTTCCGACCCGGCATCCGCGCCTATTGCCGAGACATGCACGAAGGCGGCAGCGCCCGCAGCCTTGGCTGCAGCTGCGATGTCGCCCGTGCCCTTGCCCTGCAGGGCATCGAGGTTCCCCGCAAAAGCACCCACGAGGTTCACCACCGCATCCGACCCGGCAAGTACGGCGGCAACCGTGTCGGCCTTGGTCACATCGACGCCGGCGAACTGCACCTGGCCCAGGTTGCCCAGCGGCTTGATGGCGAAGGCCTTCTTGGGGTGACGGCTGGCGATACGCAGCCGCGCGCCGCGCGCGAGCAGTTCCTGCGCGAGGTGGCGGCCGACGAAGCCGCTGCCCCCCAGAATGGTGACGATCTTGCCGGAGAGAGGGTCGGTGGTCATGGTCTGGCTCGGTCCTTCAGGTCGCGCTGCGCTCGACGTGTCCCGCGCTGCAGCACATGCATCTGCGCCCCTGCCACAAGCCCGGGAACGGGGCAACTGGGCAGTTGCCCCGAGCCGTCCGGCGGCCGCTGCGAATATACAAATTCCCGAAATGAAAAATGTTGCATCGGATGGTGTTGACAAGACTTCGACGGCCCCTTAGAGGCGCCCTCCTACCCAGCGGGGACGGCGCTTCGCCCCCTCGCTAAAGTGCCCAGATGGCGGAATTGGTAGACGCACCAGCTTCAGGTGCTGGCGCTCGCAAGGGCGTGGAGGTTCGAGTCCTCTTCTGGGCACCATTTGTTCTCCCGCGGACGTCCACAGACGTCCGCGGAAGGGCTGAAATCCGCCACTTTTAGTGCTATGATCGTCCGCTCAAATCCGGGCGAATTCGGCACCAATCGAGAACAATGCGGGTATATCCGAGGGTATCGATTTTCGTCCTTTTGCTAGGACGATACCCTTATGGCCAATCTTTTGCCACTACCGTTGCCAGCGCCAAACCGCGTGAGCGGGATTATAAGCTATCGGACAGCGGCGGTCTCTATCTTCTTGTCCGTCCCAACGGCACGAAGCTGTGGCGCCTCAATTACCGCTATCTCGAAAAGCATCGAACCCTTGCGTTCGGCGCTTGGCCAGAGGTCAGCCTCGCCGATGCGCGGGATCGGCGCGACGATGCGCGGCGCCTGCTCGCGACAGGGACCGACCCGTCGCACCAGCAGAAGGTCGAGGCTGCTCGCGCCCGCGTCGAGGAGAACGACACTTTCAAGCTCGTGGCCGAGGAGTGGGTAGCGAAGAAGGAGCGCGAAGGGATGGCGGAAATTACACTCAGCAAGCTTCGCTGGCTCCTCGACAAGGCGTATCCAAAAATCGGCAATCGCCCGGTGGCCAAGGTCACAGCACAGGAAGTTCTGGCCGTCCTGCGCGTAGTCGAGGCAACAGGTCGGCATGAATGCGCGCGGCGGATGCGCAGCGTGCTCAGGCGGGTCTTCCGTTATGCGATCGCCACGACACGCGCCGAGCGCGACCCGGCAAGCGATCTCCGGGGCGCTTTGACGGTTCCAAAGGCCAAGCACCTTGCTGCGATCACCACCGAGGATCGAGCTGGAGACCTCATGCGCGCGATCGAGGGCTATTCCGGTCACACGATCACTTTATTTGCCTTGAAGCTGTCGGCGCACCTGTTTGTACGCCCTGGTGAACTACGGCAGGCCGAGTGGGCGGAGTTCGACTTCGATCGCAGCGTCTGGAACATTCCCGCTGAGAAGATGAAGATGCGTCGGCCGCATCGTGTGCCTCTTTCGGCCCAGGTAGCAGGTTGTTTGAGGAACTGTGGGCCCTGACAGGCCATGGCCGCTATTGCTTTCCTTCGTTTCGGACCGGTCAGCGCCCGATGTCGGAGAACACCGTCAATGCGGCTCTCAGGGCTCTTGGCTTCGGCCAGGAAGAGATGACGGCGCATGGCTTTAGGGCGATGGCAGCCACGCTGCTCAATGAGGCAGGGCATTTCAATCCTGATGCCATCGAGCGCCAGCTGGCACACATGGAGAATAATGGAGTGCGCCGCGCGTATACGCGCGGTGAATATTGGAACGAGCGAATCGCTTTAATGCAGTTCTGGTCTGACGAGCTGGAACGCCTTCGTGATGGAGCCAAGGTCCTCAAACCTAACTTTGCAACGCGGAGGCGTCCTGACGCGGACTGACGTAACTCAGAAATCTGGCACAAATTATAACCTAAAGGTTATATTTTAAATTTATTCCCTGTAGGGTATAGATTATGAATAGACCTCGCAGGTTATGCGTGGAGCAGCGTTCATGGAACAAGTGGTGCGACTGGCGGGCCAATTAGGGGCACAGCTTCAGATGGAGCGAAGGCGTCGATCCATGACCCAGACCGACTTAGCAGGCATAGTAGGGACGCATCAAAAGACGATTTCTGCCATCGAGAACGGAAGTGAGGGGGCGAGACTCGAAACACTTCTAAGGATTATTGCAGCTCTGGATCTGGATATGCAGATCATACCGCGCCGCAAGATCGGCAAAAGGATCGAGGATATTTTTTAGGCGTTGTCGCGCAAACAACCTACTCCTCTTATTGCAGAATAGTTTGTCCCGTTGGCTGCCATCAGTAGCGTGCCCCCACTTATGCAAAGGCCGCCAGTCGGCTGTGCGCCCTTTGCGGACGTCCACGAGCGTTTCTTGCGCGACCGTAAGCGGTCATTCGTTCGAGGAGTGCCACGCCGTCAGACGCGAAAAAAACTGCCGGTCGGCCATCGCCCCATGCCGGTCGTTTCTAAGGCAATGCGCGATGTTCATCAGCGGACACTGGCGGAAAACACCTGATTGTTGGTCAGTGGACCAAAGCGGCTATGATGGTTCGTTTAAATCGTAGCGATCAGACAAACCACTCTGGAAAATCACGGAAGCTCTTTAGATTATTATTTAAAAAGCGCGCTATAAAGGCCGTTTCTGTTTTTTCAAAATATTCATCATGAGTGAATAGCCCATTACATCCTTCGGAATCCGCCGGAAAAAACTGATTTCTGATCAGCGTGAATTGTAATGCAGCCCTATTTCCAACGTGCCTAACCAAGTTTATTTCTTTAATGGCGATATCTTCAGGGTCAATTTTACCTGCGGAAATTTTATACTCCCGGAAAAATAGATAATTATAGGAAGCGCCGCCGACATTCTCCGAAAGTGGATACTCGAACTCAACGTCAATCCCGCGTGTATCGACCCAACGGGAGACCGCTTCTGCCGACAGATTCGGCGCTTCGTTCATAAATGCTACAAGATCGTGAATCTGTCGCTCGCACTCAATGCGTCGAAACGGTTCAGCTTTCGCTGGAGGAACGATCGTGCATGCCTGAGCAGCGGAGGATGCAAACAGTGTCGCGCCAACAGCGGCAATTCCCAATGCCTCACGCCGTCCAATCATTCGCCATCCCCGCCCCAAGCAATTTGCACTGACGATGACACGAGATTCTTGCGTGCACAATCTGGCGTGAAATGATGACTTGCGTTCGACCTGACGCAAAACACATGTTTGGCGGCCTGACGAGACATTGCCTGAGGTCGCTTCTGATGATCGAAAAACGCAATACGGTCCAACAGCCTCGCGGAAGAGGTTTTCCGTCACCGCGCAATGGCCGCTATCGTGCCATGCGTCCCGTGACCGGTTAGTCCGCTACCCACCCCTCATCGCCGCTAAAGCTGCGGATTTGGACTGCCTAAAACCGGTCGGGCGGCTTTACCTCGCCAAGCGATGCGATCGGCAGCCCGAAAAGGCTATGAGGGTGGAAAGCAGCCATGGCGCGACATATGGTTTATGAATGATACAGGATCGTAAGCGCAGTCCCTACGTCAAAGCATGTGTGTTCATGCTTTACCTGATCGTTGCCCTGTTTGTGATCATGTGGGTTTTGCCATCGGCTTTAACGAAC
>NZ_ALVC01000201.1:0-29850 GCF_000293195.2 Sphingomonas sp. LH128 | reverse complement strand
CCGGTGGCGCGGTCGAGGATGAAGATCTCGCCCCGCTTGGTCGGTGCGGCAAGCGCGGGTATCTTGCGGCGACCGACGGTGTAGTCGAACAGCACCGGCTGCGCGGGCATGTCATAATCCCAGATGTCGTGGTGTACCGTCTGGAAATGCCAGCGCATCCGTCCCGTCCTGACGTCGAGCGCGACGATGGAACTGGCGTAGCGCTCCAGCATCGGTGAACGGTGCGTACCGACATGATCGGGCGTGGCGTTCCCTGTCGGCAGGTAGACCAGCCCCAGCGCGGGATCGGCGCTGAACACGCTCCAGGCGTTGACCGAACCACGCGTCCAGCTTTCGCCGGGGCCGGGCATCGGGGCATCGTCGGGCCGTCCGCTGTCCCATGCCCAGAGCAGCCGCCCGCTCTTCACGTCGTAGGCCCGCACCACGCCCGATGGATCGTCCTTGGTGTAGTTGTCGCGTACATAAGAGCCCAGCACCGCAACGTCGCCGACGATGACGGGGGGCGAGGACGAGTAGGACCGCAAGGGATCGACCTGGCCGAGCCCTTCGTCGAGGTTCACGGAGCCATCCTTGCCGAAATCGGCGCAAGGCGCACCCGTGCCGGCGTCGCTGGCAAGCAGGCGTCCGTCCACAGTCATGCTGATGATCCGTTTGGCGCATGATCCTGTGCCAGCGGGGGCGGCGTGGTAGGATACGCCGCGGCAGTTGAGCATCTGCGCATTGCCGATGTTAGTGCGGGGGTCGCGCAGCCAGATTTGCCTGCCGGTGTCCGCATCCAGCGCGAAGACCTTGCCGGTAGGCGAACAGAAATAGACCTTGTCGTCCACCATCAACGGCGTCGCCATGAAGGAAATGGACTTGATCTCCGGTCGTTTCGCCTTGGTGTCGCCCGTCTCGAACGACCACGCCTTTTCCAGCTTCGCAGCGTTGGCCGGGGTGATCTGTGCAGCTGGGGAATGGCGGGTGCCGGACAGGTTCGCGCCGTAATCGGTCCACTCCGCGCTGGCCGGGCTTGCCGGAGCAAAAGCGGCAACTCGACTAGCAGAGATATCGAAGACGGGAACCGTTAGAAACGCCCCCAGAAGCCCCAGTGCCGCGACCAGCACGACCGAGCCCAGCCCCCAACGCGTACCGGCATCCGAAGCGGCGGTCAGTCGGCGGCGCATCCACGGCAGGGCGAGGACAGCGCCGATCACGGTCGGCCCCGCAAGGCGCGGCAGGAGTTGCCAGAACTGCGCCCCAACCTCCCAGAAGGCCCAGATCAGCGTGGCCAGTAGCATCGCCGCGTAAAGCCAGAGCCCTCGCCGGTCGCCCCTCCCGAGCAGCACGCCCGACACCGCGCAGGCCACCCCGGCAGCCAGATAGTAGGCCGATCCGCCCAGCGTCAGCAGTTTTATCCCGCCCACGGCCAGCACCGCCCCGATGGCGAACAACACCGCCCCAGCCGACCAGCACAGCCAGCGGCCTTCCTTCCCGTCCTTCATCCCTCGCGTCCTCTCCCGGAACGTCTGCGTTATCCCGGGCCTTGCCCGGTGCCGTTGATCGCCTTTCGGACGTGGATCACCCCGTCTCGATCACCGCGATCGGTTCGCGCACGTCGATCGTTTCACCTTCTCCGGCGATGATGCGGAGCAGCGTGCCGGAGACAGGGGATGGCACTTCCACCGTGGTTTTCGCGGCTTCCACCTCGACGAGATTCTCGCCTTCCTCGACCGCGTCGCCCGGCTGCTTGAGCCAGCGGACGATCTCGCCGTCCTGCATCCCCATGCCGTATTGCGGCAGGACCATCGTGAATTCGGCCATGTTCGCTCCTCAGGCTGACTGGAACTCGGCGGCACCTACGAGGCGCCTGGCGGCACTCACGATGCGCTCCACCGAGGGATAGAGCGGCTTTTCGATGAGCGGACTGAACGGCAAGTGCGTATCGGGAGTCGTGATCCGAACCACCGGCGCGCGCAGGGCCTCGAACGCCTCCTCGACGATGGTGGCGGCGATCTCACTGGCGGCGCTGCAGGTCCTGTTCGCGGGATCGACGCAGATCGCGCGGCCGGTCTTGCGCACCGAGCGCAGGATCAGATCGCGGTCGAGCGGGACCAGCGTGCGCGGGTCGATCACTTCCAGCGAGATGCCCTCGCCCGCCAGTTGCTTCGCCGCTTTCAGCGCGACGTTGACCCCGCCGGCGATGGCGACGACGGTGATGTCGGTGCCTTCGCGCTTGATGTCGCCCTTGCCGATGGGGATCAGGAAGTCGGCATCGTCGGGCACTTCGGCCTTGTTCATCCAGCAGGTGCCGTCCTCGAAACTCATCACCGGATCGTCGTCGCGGATCGCGGACTTGAGCAGGCCCTTCATGTCGGCGGCATCGGAGGGGCAGATGATCTTGAGGCCCGGCATATTCATGAACATCGGGTAGGGCCGGTCCGAATGCTGCGCAGCATTGGAGTTGCCGTAGAACATGCAGGAGCGCAGCACGAGCGGCAGATTCGCCTGCCCGCCGTAGATGTAGCGGGACTTGGCGATGATCGAGCAGATCTGGTCCATCGCCGGATAGAGGAACGAGGACAGCGTCGCATCGACGATGGGCCGCATCCCCACCATCGCCGCGCCGCCTGCCGCGCCGATGAAGCCGTTCTCGGAGATCGGCGTGTCGCGGATGCGCTCCTCGCCGAAACGCTCGACGAAGCCGGTGGTGGTGCCGAAGACGTTGCAGCGAATGTCCTCGCCCATCATGAAGACACGGGCGTCGCGCTCCAGCTCTTCGGCCTGGGCCTGCTGGATGGCTTCGAGGAAAGTGATCTTGGCCATGGTTGCGGTTCCTTCTCAGGCGTGCGCCAGAACGTCGTCGGGGATCGGCAGGCGATCGACGAAGACGTGGTCGAAGGCCTCCTCGAAGGCCGGGTATGCGCTCTCGCGCGCGAAGTTCAGCGAGTCCGTCACTTCCTCGGCGATGGCCGCATCGATGGCGTCGAGATCGCCCTCGGCCACGCCATCGGCGAGCAGGCGCGCGCGGTAGAGCGTGATCGGATCGCGTGCGACCCAGTCGTCATGCTCCGGCCCGCGCGGGGTGAGGTCGCGGCCCATGTTCACCGCGTGGTCGCGATAGCGATAGGTCTTGGTCTCGATCAGCGTCGGCCCCTTGCCCGCGCGGGCACGATCGACCGCCTCGCGCACCGCCTCCTCGACGGCGTCCACGTCCTGCCCGTCGACGATGACGCCGGGAATGCCGTAGCCATGCGCGCGGTCCGCGACATTGACGCCCGCAACTGCAGCAGAGGTCGGCGTGGACATGCCGAAGCGGTTGTTCTCGCACACGAAGATCGCGGGCAGCTTCCACACGGCGGCCAGGTTCATGCCTTCATGGATCGCCCCTTCGCTGGACGCGCCGTCGCCGAAGAAGCACAGCGCCACACGGTCCAGCCCCTGCAGCTTCGCACCCAATGCTGCACCTGCGGCAACCGGGCCGCCGGAGCCGACGATGCTGGTCTCGCCCAGGCTGCCCATCGCGAAATCGGACAAGTGCATCGAGCCGCCCTTGCCCTTGCACACGCCCGTCGCCTTGCCGAGCAGCTCGGCCATCAGCGGGCGCAGCATCGATCCCTTGGCGATCGGGTGACCGTGGCTGCGGTGCGTGCCGACCATGTAGTCGTCGTCGCGCAGAGCCATGCAGGCGCCGACGCCGGAAGCTTCCATCCCCGCATATGTGTGCAGCGCGCCGGGGATCTCGCCTGCAGCATGGATGGCTTCGGCCTTAGTCTCGAACTGGCGGATGCGCTGCATCCGGCGGTACTTCTCAAGCCTGCGGTCGTTGTCGCCGATGGCGGTCATCGCTCTCTCCTTGTGTGCGCAAATCGGGGGGTCATGCTGCGTTCGCAGGCTCGGGCGTCACCGCCTCGAACAGTTCGAGCGGGGCCGCATACATCGGTTCGGGAGCGCCGGCGGTGATCGCGTAGACGTTCTCCATGTGGCACGGCCCCAGCTTCGCGCCGAAGTAGAGGCTGTCGAGCGAGATCAGCATCCCCTCCTCCATCACGAAGCCCTGCTTGACCCCGGCCAGCCCCGCCGCCGGGAAGGGCAGCGGGATCTCCAGCGGCATCAGGCCGATGCCGTGGGCGACCACCAGCAGCTTCTCGGGCGTGGCGACGCCATTGGCCTTGAGATGCTCGTAGCCGATCGCGGGCAGGCTGGCGGTGGAGACGCCGGGCCGCAGGTGATCGACCATCTTGAGGAAGGCATCGCGTAGAATGTCGTGCTGACGGCGGTATTCGGGGCTGGCCTTGCCGACGACGGCGGTGCGGTTGATGTCCACCCAGAAGCCGTCGTGGATGCCCTGCGTTTCCAGGATCACGATGTCGCCATCGCGCAAGGCCCGGTTGCCGCGCGTGCGGAACAGGTCGGGAATGAACTCGTCCGCCTCGTAAGCGCCGCCGAACAGCATCGCGCCTTCGTCCACCGGGATTACTTCGTTGCGGACCATGAAATCGCAGATGCGCGCCTGTACGTCGTTCCAGTCGGCGCCTTCGTGGAGCAACGATCCGGCGTGGGCGATGATCCGGTCGGCCAGCTTGCCCAGCTTGCGGTAGCGCGCCAGTTCGCCGGGGGTCTTCACCACCCGCACGCGCATCATGAAGTCGAGCACGTCCGAGTACGCATGCGGCACGGCGGCCGCGATCCGCGCGGAAACGCGGTGCTCGTCGAAGCCGATCGCCTTGCCCACCATGCCGTGATCGGCAAGGCCCGAAGCAATGGCGGCGGCGATGTCGGGCTGGCAACTGCCCCTGATCGCGCCCATCATCCCGGCGGCGTCCTCGGCCAGTTGGCCGCCGTTGCGGTCGGGGTCGATGTAGCGGCTGACCTCGCAGAAGTTGAGCATGTCGAACGTCCGCACCTCGCCAAAGGTGCAGGCATCGCCGTCCTTGTTCAGCACCGCGACGAGGCCGAGGTTCGCCTCCGGGATCACCAGTGTCAGCGGCTTGGCCGGGTCAGCGTAGACGATGGCCGCGGCCATCGGCTCCATCTGCTGCCAGCGCTCCAGGATCGAGTGATAGCCGACCGCATAGCGAACATCATGCGGATGGCTGAGCACGACCGCGTCGAGCCCCTCCGCCGCCATCATCGCGCGCAGCCGGTCGGCGCGGGGATTGGATGCGTTGGTCGATCTTGCGGTCATGCCGCTTCCTCCAGCCCCTCGTTGGCGACGTTGGAGACGACCTCGCCCTTGGCCACGTCGCGCAGGAATTCGTGGTTGAGGATGAATCGGATCTCGCCCGCATCGTCGAGGAAGGCGACGGCGCCGTGGCCCATGAAGAGATATTCGGTCACCTCGTCGCAGCGCGCCTCGTTGTGGCGCGAGCCGATCGGTTCGTAGCCGTAAGTCCCCGCAGGCGCGGAGCCGACGTCGTAGATCAGCTCGCCCTTGGTGACGAAATACTGCCCGTGGCCGAGGTGCCAGTGCGGGGCGAAGGTCGCGCCGGGCTCCATGTGGACCCACAGGACCCAGTCGCCGGTTTCCTCGCTGTAGCGCAGCAGCCGGATCGTGGTGCCGGTGCCGAGCGCGACTTCGTGGCAGTCGTTGATGTTGACGATGAGGTCGCCGAGTTTTCCGGCATCGTGCTGAACGGTCATGGTTCTTGTCCTCTCGTTGGGAATTACATCGTTGCGGTAAGGCCTTCGTCGGCGGGGATGACCGCGCCGTGCAGCGCGCTCGACTTGTCATCGAGCAGGAAGCAGACGAGGTGGGCGATCTGCTCGGGGTCCATGAAGAATTGGCGGCGCGGGCTGGGATGGCCGTCCATCAGCGCGGCGATGGCCTGCTCGCCCTCGGGCGTGCGCAAGTTCGCGGTCAGCGGCGTCGCCACCGCGCCGGGGCAGACGCAGTTGATGCGGATGCGTTTCGGGCCAAGCTCCGCCGCCAGCGTGCGCGCCAGCATGGCGACGCCCGCCTTCGACGCACTGTAAGCGCTGTCGCCCGCGCGGCCCGCCGTACCGCTGACCGAGCCGATGAACACGATGGCCCCGCCGCCTGCCTCGATCATCGCGGGCAGCACCGCCTGGGTAACGTAGAAGCTGCCCTTGAGATTGACGTCGATGTGCCGATCGAACAGCGCGAGCGGGCTTTCGGGCACCGGGTTGGGCGCCCAGATCGCCGCGTTGTTGACCAGCAGGGTGACCGGGCCGAGCGCCGCCTCGATGCCCTGCACCGCCGCCGCGACGGCAGCGGCATCGGCGATGTCCACTTGCGCCGCGTGGGCGAGAGTGCCGCTTGCCACCGCCTTGTCGAGATCGGCCTGCGGCACTTCGGACAGCACCGCGACCTTTGCGCCCGCCTCGGTCAGCAGCTTGGCGACGGCGGCGCCGATGCCGCTGGTGCCGCCCGTCACCACGGCGACTTTTCCGCTGAGCCCGCTCATTGCGCGGTGAACCCGCCGTCGACGATCAGTTCAGAGCCGTGCATGTACCCGGCCTCATCGGAGGCGAGGAAGCGCACGGTCTTCGCGACGTCGATGGGATCGGCCATGCGCCCGATCGGATGCGCGGGGGCGAGCCCGGCCGCGGCTTCCTCGACGCTGGCGGCGAAACCGTTGTCGACGATGCGCTGGAGGATGTGCTCGACCATGCCGGTCTTCACGCCGCTGGGATGCACCGAATTGACCCGCACCTTGTAGCCGAGCGCGGAGAACTCCATCGCGCAGGCCTTCACGAACAGCGTCACGGCGCCCTTGGAGGTGCAGTAGCCGACATGGAGCGGCGATCCGATCTTGCCCGCGACTGAGGAAATCACCACCACCGAGGCGCCGTGCGGCAGGCTCTCGCCCGATCGCCGGAGCAGCTGCGCCGCCACCTTGGTGCCGAGGAACGGGCCATCGACGTTGACCGCCATCTGTTTGCGCCACTGCTCGATGGTGGTGTTCTCCATCTTCTCGACGACGACAATGCCCGCGACATGGACCAGCACGTCGAGCCGCCCGTACTGCGCCTCCACCGCGCCGATCGCCGACTGCCAGGACACCTCGTCGGTCACGTCGAGCGAGAGATAGGAATCGCCCTGCCAGCCCCCTGCCTCGGCGGGGAGGTCGGCGCCGATGACCGTCGCACCTGCCTCGGCCAGCTGGCGCGATATCTCACTGCCGATGCCGCCGGTGCAGCCGGTGACGAGGGCGATGCGTCCTTCAAGCGAACCGGTCATGCGTGGGCTCCTGCCTTGGCGGCTTCACCCAGAAGGTCGAAGACGCGGATGTCGGGGTCGCCGTCGAGGCAGGCGTAGCCCTCCGCCGACATGGCGACGTGGTAGGGCCGGTTCGCATGCGCTTCCTTGGCGGCGATGTCGGTGAATATCTCGGTGAAGCCGAAGGCGTTCGGGTCCTCGCGCGATTGCATGACCTGGAACAGCAGCGTATCGGCCTCGTTGGCGCGCACGTCCTTCTGCAGTTGCGTGGTCAGTTCGATGAAGCGCTGCGTCTTGTCCGGCTTCGTGCGGACATGCATGATGACACCAATCATATCGGAGAGGACCTTTCGTCATGTGGGGGGAAATGCTGGCCGAAGCGGCGCGCGTCGCGCAGGGGCCGGACCCGGTGGCGGCCCGGCCGTTGGTGGACCGCCTGCTGTCCGCGAAGCCGGGGGATGCCGACGCGCTGACTTTGGCAGGGATCGTCGCCCAGCGTACCGGGCGCATGGAAGATGCGGTGCGCGCCTTCGGCGATGCCTGCGCCGCCGATCCGCGTGATGCCGGACGCCGGCAGAACCTGGGCGTCGCGCTCAAGAACGCAGGCGCTTACGAGGAGGCGCTGCAGGCTTTCGCCGCCGCGCTGGAACTGCGCCCCGGACATGCCGCAACGCTGGCGAATCTCGGCTCCTGCCTGATCGCGGCGGAGCGATACGACGAGGCGCTGGAGATGCTGACGCAGGCCGGAGACAGCGCCGATGCGCTCAACAATACGGGGGTCGCGCTGGCGCGGCTCGGACGGCACGGCGAGGCGGTGAGCCGTTACCGGCGCTCGCTGGAACTGCGGCCCGGGCACCTCGACACGGCGCTGAACCTTGTCGATGCGCTCGCCGCCTGCGGTCAGGGGGGCGAGGCGGAAAGCCTCGTCGGACAAGTCCTGCGCGTGCAGCCCCGCAACCCGCGCGCGGCAAACCAGCTTGGCCTCATGCGCGAGCGGGCCGGCGATTACACAGGTGCGGTGAATGTGCTGCGCCGCGCCTTCGATCCGGCGCAGCCCAACCATGCGCTCGGCATCAATCTGGTCCGCGCGATGATCCGCGCCGGGCAGGAGCGCGATGCGCTGGGCGTCTGCGGTAAACTCGTCGCCACGCAGCCGAGCGTCACCACGCCGGTGGCGCTGGCCCTCGCCGCCTTCGAGAAGCTCGGCTGGACCGGCGATCGCGAACGGATCATGGCGCTCGACCGCTTCGTCACCGTGCATGACATCGACGCCGCGCCGGGCTTCGAAGACCTCGCGACGTTCAACGCCGCGCTGGTGGAGGAACTGCGTGCTCACCCCTCGCTGACGTTCGAGCCGGAGGGCCTCGTGACCCGCCAGGGACGCCAGAGCGCCGACCTCGTCGATGCGCGGAGCCCGGCGATCGGCGCCCTTGCACGGATCGCCCGCGATCATCTCGCCAGTGCCCATGCACGCCTTGCCGAGGAGCCCGCCGACCACTCCCTGCTCCACGCGTTGCCCGAGGAGTGGAGCCTGACCCTTTGGGGCACGATCCTGCGCCCCGGCGGCGAAGTCGGCCCGCATATCCATGCACCCAACTGGCTCTCGGGCGTCTACTACCCCGAGTTCGCGGGTGAGGACGGTGCCTTCGCGATCGGCCTGCTGCCGGAGGAACTGGGCGGCGGCGGCACGCCCGTCACCTACCAGCCCCGAGCGGGCCGGATGATCCTGTTCCCCTCGTATCTCTGGCATGCCACCCTGCCCTTCGGCGGCGACAAGGAACGCATCAGCTTCGCCTTCGACCTCGTCCCCAAGGGCGTCGGCCGCGCGCACAGGCTGCTCTGAAGCCCCATCTTCGTCATTGCGAGCGGAGCGAAGCGATCCAGCGCCTCGCAAACCGCCCTGGATTGCTTCGCTCCGCTCGCAACGACGGCATGGGGGGGCGTCATCATCACGAAGCGAGAGCAGGCTAACCTTCCCCTGCGGCGCACGAAACCGCAGGGGAAGGCCGGCTCGGCGCAGGCCCGCACCTGCCCGTGAGGAGAGCGCCGCCACCATCGTCAGAACTTCACCGAGCCTTCAACGCCGAAGCTCCTCGGCGGGGCGTAGTTGGTGAAGTTGAACAGCCCCGCGACCGAGTTGGCCGAGACGCGGTAGACCTTGTCCAGCAGGTTGCGACCGAACACCGCGACGCGGAAGCGCTCGTCGGGGTCGGTCCAGCCGATGCTCGCCCCCACCAGCGTGCGCGCCTGACCTTGCGAATAGTCGGCGTTGAGCGTCGTGGATTCGTACTGTGCCTGATAGTTGACGTCGGCGTTGAGCGAGACGACGCCCCAGTCGGTCGGCGGGAACTCGTAATGCACGTTCCCGCTGGCCGTCCACTTGGGCGCATTGCGCAGCTTGAGGAAGGAAGCATCGTCGTTGATGCCGTCACCGTTCACGTCAGTGCTGAACTCGTCGTACTCCGCCTTCTGCCAGCCGACCGAAGCGCCCATCGTCAGGCCCACCACCGGTGCGGCGGAGATTTCGAGTTCGATGCCCTTTACGTGGGCCTTGCCAGCATTGGTCGTCCGCGTCTCCTGCCCCGGCAGGCCTGTGATAGGATCGACGAAGGGGACCACCGCGTCGCGCTGCAGATCGTTGTACTTCACATAGAACGCCGCGATGTTGACGCGCAGCTTGCGATCGGCCGTCTCGGTCTTGAAGCCCAGTTCGAAGCTGTCGGCAGTCTCCTCACGGAACGGCAGCGCCGACGTAGCGGACATCGCCTGCTCGTTGTAGCCGCCCGACTTGTAGCCCTGGCTGTAGGTGAAGTAGTTGTTGATCCCCGGCGCGATCTCCCAGCGATAGCCTGCGCGCATCGTCGGCTTGGAGAACTTCGCGCTGTCGCTGTACTCGGGCCAGAACCCCGTCGCGATGGTCGAGCGGCGAACCTGCGGACGCACCGCAAAGTCCTTGCTCTCCTTGGTGTAGCGTGCACCGACGAAGACCGAGAACGGGTCGGCGACCTTGTACTCCGCCTCACCGAACACGGCGTAGCTGTCGACCTTGTAGTTCGCGGTGGACTGGTTCGGGTCGGTCAGCGCGGTGGGGTCGCCCAGGAAGCGCAGGAAGCCGAGGAAGCTGGTAGCATTGGCGTCCAGCTTCTGCCCCCAGTACATGCCGCCCACGGTGAACTTCAGGACGTCCGAGAAGTCGGAGCTGAACCGTGCCTCGAGGCTGTACTGCTTGCGCACGTCCTCACGCGTGGAGACGAACAAGTAGGCGTTCTCGCCCGTATAGTCGGAAGGCAGCTTGGACTGCACCCGCCGCCAGCCGCCGACGACGGTGATCGTGCCGACGTCATCGACCGAATGCTCGCCGCGCAAGTAGACGCCGTCCACATCGACGCGGTGACCATCGAGCGTGCCTACGCAAGTCGGCGCGGTGGCCGAACCTTCGCACAGTGTGGTGCCGGTCTTGTAGGGGCTTTGCCCGGTCGTCTGGATGCCGGGGAAGCCGACCACGTCGATCAGGAAACCCGGAGGCGTCTCGTTGACCGAGGGCGGGCTGTCGCCGCGATCGCGCAGCAGTTCGTAGGTGAGCAGGATGTTGGTGTCGTCGGTCGGCTCCCACAGGAGCTTGGCGCGGGCGCTGAAGTAGCGCGATCCGCCCCAGCGCTGGCCGCGTCCGGGTACGCCCTCGAAGCCGTCGACGTCGTTGTTCTTGGTCAGGCGGTAGTAGCCGTCGCTTTCCTGGAACGAGCCGGCCGCGCGGAAATAGAGGTTCTCGGCCAGCGGGATATTGATCGCGGCCTTGACGTCCTTGGTGTTGAAGCTGGAATAGCCGAGCCGCACTTCGCCGCTGAAGCCGGGTTCGGGCTTCTTGGTAATGACGTTGACGACGCCGCCCACGGTGTTCTTGCCAAACAGCGTGCCCTGCGGGCCGCGTAGGACTTCGATGCGCTCCACGTCGAACAGGTCGAACAACTGGGTCTGGACGTGGGCGAGGACGAAGTCGTCCACCACCACGCCGACGGCGGGCTCGAAGGTCAGGATGATGTCGCCGGTGGACTGGCCGCGAATACCGATCGAGGCGGCGTTGAAGCCCGGGACGTTGGTGATGACCACGTTGGGCACGTCGCCCGCAAGCGCGCGGATGTCGGTGGCGAACTTGTTCTGGATCGCCGTCTCGGTGAACGCGGACACCGCCACCGGCGTATCCTGCAGCGATTCCGAGATGCGCCGCGCGGTGACGACGATGTCCTCCAGTCCGCCCTGCTGCGGCGGCGGATCGGCCTGCGGCGGCGCGGAAGCCGGTGTGCTTTGTGCCATCGCAGTGGTGCTGACGCTCGCCAGAAGCCCCGTGGCGAAAGTCGTGAAGACGCAATTCAGGTGTCGTTTGCCGATCATGTTCTTCCCCTCCGAACCGACTGCCTTCGTCTGGTCATGGGCAGTTCGAATCACGTGCCGACTTTTTCGCCGGACAGGCATAAATGAGTACAGATGATCATTTTTGTTAAGACATAAAAAACATTCATGTATGATTTGTTTTACCGCAGTGCAGCGGTGATGGAGCGAAGGGGATTGTCTTGGAGAGCGGCGAAGTTCACGTTTCTCGCGGTAATGAAAAGATAACCACCACGCCGGGGGGCATTGCTGCGATGCAAGACGCGATCGCGAAAAAACCGCCGGTGATTCGCCGCCGCTACACCAGCCCGGCGATGACCGAGCGGCGTGCGCGCATCGTCGACACCGCGCACCGCATCCTCGGCGAAGGCGGAGTCGCGGCGCTGACCATCCGGCGATTGTCCGAAGACGCCGGGGTGGCCCAGCGCACGCTCTACCGCCTGTTCGGCGACAAGGACGGCGTCATCAGCGCCACCGTCGTCGATCGCATGGTCGAGGTGCGCGAACACATCGCCCGGCGCGGTGCGACTTACACGCTGGAGGTGGTGTTCCGCGAACTCGACTGGATGGTCAGCGAGCTTGAGCGCGACAGTCTCTACGCCCGGGTGGTGATCGACTTCGTCTTCGCGCCCGAACCGCGCGAACTGGAAGTGCGGGAACTGACCTCGGTGGCGCACACTCGCTTCTCGGGGTGGCTGGACCTGCAGCGCGCCAAAGGCCACGTGCGCGATGATCTCGACCTACCGACGCTGGTGGACACCCACGTCATGCACGAATTCGTGGTCTACCGCCGCTGGGCGCTGGGCCAGTGCGCGGGCGACCAGTGCCGCGCCGAACTGCACGCCTGCTTCCTGCAGAGCGCGGCGCTGCTGCTGACCGGCGACATTCGCGAGACCTACATGCGCAAGCTGGCAGCGATCCAGAAGAAGATCACCCGCCTCAAGCGCGCCTCGACCAAGGAATAATCACAAGCGGGAGAAGATGATGACTCTTGAAGACCTGATCGCACGCGAGGAAATCCGCCAGCTTCGCGTGGATTACTCGACCGCCTTCGACTCGATGGACGAGGCTGCGGTGCGCCGCAATTTCGCCGACGACATCCTATGCGAGTTTCCGGAGCCCTACGAAGGCGTCGACGCGGTGCTCGGCCTCTATCGCCAGCACTGGAAGCACCTGCGCGCGCCGCTGGAGACGCTGCATTACGTCGCCAATCACTCCATCGAGCTGACGGGATATGACACCGCTCACGGGCATTGCCTGCTGTTGGACCTCGTCACCCGCCAGCATGCGGGCTCGGCCATAGCCACACCGGGCGGAGAGGCGAACCCGCTGCTGCTGATCGGCCGCTACGACGACCATTACGTCCGGCAGGATGGCCGCTGGAAGTTCGCACGGATCGCGCTCACCATCCTGTGGCCGACGCGGTCGGATGAAACCGGAGCGCTTCCGTTCAAGGTCGATTGAGCGGGGCTGCGCCGGGGCAGACCCCGGCGCCGCGTCTCACTTCCCGCCCTGCTTGAGCCAGGCGATGCCCCGGCGCAGCAATTCGTAGAACACCGGGAGATCCCAGGCGCAGCGGTCCACCGTAGGCCACCAGTCGAGCATCGGCTGGAGGTCGTAGTGTCCCCGGCAATGCCCCAACGTGTTGTAGAGCACCGCGCCCTTGCCGTGGTCCTTGAGGTACATTACCGGCTGCTTGCCCAGCGCATCGGCCGCTTCGACGAAGCCGGTGCCCTCGACCGTGCAGTCGGTCTCCAGCAGGACGTGCAGGTGGCCGTGCGTCTCCATGTGGTAGAGTTCGTCGGTCGTCTCGAACGGCTCGATGCCCGCCACCAGCGGATGGCCGGGATCGGCCACGGTCACCGTGTAGGGCGCGATCGGCGGGTGCGAGATGAACTGCGAACCCAGCATGTCCATGAACAGCGGCGCCCAGCGCGGGGCGTCCCACAGGCCCTTGTCCGGCCCTTCGGACAGCAGGCGCAGCACCGAGTTGGTGCCGTGCAGCGCATGCCAGCGCCCGCCCGCCTTCAGCCAGTCGCGCAGCACCTCCTGCGCCGCCAGCGAGGGCGTGACGTCGCAGGTATAGGTGATGAGGATGTCCGCCTGCCGCAGTGCGTCGAGGTTCTCATAATCCTCGAACACGCGGGTGCGCACGCTGGGGTCTTCGGCGAGGAGCTTGAGAAGCTCCAGCCGCGCGAAGTCCATGTCGTGCCACACGCCGCCGCAGATGAGGACGCAGTTTATGCGCGGAGGATGCGCGCCTTCAGCCTCACTCATGCCTTCGGAGCCCCGCCGAGGTCGCCCCCAAGGTCGCCGACGATGTACTTCATCATCGTGTCCTGGAACTGGCGGATGCGGATTTCCTGATAGTTGCCGAGGTTCACCTTGCCGTTCTTGGAGGCATGGAGGCCGTCCTGCACGTAAGGCAGGTTGTCCATGTCCTGCTCGAACACGTCGCCCAGAATGCCGAGTTCCGGCGCCTCGGTCCATTTCTGGTCGAGCCGCAGCATCTTCAGCGGCGCGCCGCGCGGGATCGGCTGGCCCTTGGGAATACGCGCGAGGATGCGCACTTCCATGATGCAGGTGTCGGGCGTCTTGCCGGGCAGCCAGTTGTAGACGATGTTCGGCATGTACCCGCCCCAGGGCGCGAAGTTCGGGAACACGTTGTAGACCAGCCCGTCCAGCAGTTCGGCGTCGGTCGCGCTCTCGTGGTCGTAGCCGGTGCTCTCGGTATAGGCCGCGCGCATGGCGGCGCCCAGCGCCGCGCGGGCGGTCATGCCCTCGGGCACTTGGATCGCCATCGGGTTGGCGTGGGCCTCACCTTCGTAGTTGTCGCCAGAGCGGCCATTGTACTTGATGAACTCGTCGACGATCCACTGCTCGCCCTGCCCTTCCGCGATGTGCGGGCTCATCACGCCGAAGGGCACGAGGTTGACGTTCACGTTGTCGCCCCAGGTCCAGTAGGCGGCATTGGAATCGCCGGTGAAGGGCAGCAGCTGCGGGTGAGTGACGATGGTGTGCCAGGCTTCCATGAAAGCCTCCATCACCACCTTCCAGTTGGCCGGGACTTCCTTGGCCACGCGCATGACGCTGGCGCATTCCTCATGCCGCCAGCGCTTGAAGTGCTCGGGCAGCGGGGCGAGAAATTCCTCGAGGCTCGGGCCGCCCGATTCCTCACGGATGAAGACGTAGCCAGACCAGCGGCCGACTTCGGCGGCGGGCAGGTCGAGGTCCTTTTCGGCCAGATGCGGGAAGTCCCACTGGCAGGGCATCGAATCGAAGCTGCCGTCCTTCTTCCATGCGAAACCGTGGAACGGGCAGACGAACTTGTCGGCGGCGCCTTCCTCGGTGCGCAGCTTGCGGCCACGGTGGAGGCAGACATTGTGCATCGCCCGGATCGAGCCGTCGTCCTGACGGCTGACGAGGTACGAACGGCCCGCGTTCTCATAGACGATGAAGTCGCCCGGATCGGGCAGGTCTTCCTCGCGCGCGACGAACTGCCACACGTAGGGCCACATCCGCTCGCGTTCGAGCTTGGCGAATGCCTCGCTGGTGTAACGCTCGGCGGGAATCGCCTCCGAACCGCGGTACGTATAGCTCTCGTCAGTCAGAATCGCGGGCGGGGTGCGCGAATCCTGCGCCATCAGTTCCGCCCAGCTTATGCCTTCGCTGCGGTCTTCACCCAGCTTTCCGGCGATTTCCGGATCTCGATCGGCCATGGTCGTTCAATCTCCCAAGAACGCATTTCCCTGTTTGTCGCCATTTCTGCACCCCGCTGCACCACAAGTCACCTTGCTCAAAATCATAGGTTGTGGAGCGGCGCGGATGGGCCATGTTGGCCGGGATAGTAATCGGGAGAATGCCGTGAAGCGGCTTGAAGGCAAGGTGGCGCTGGTCACCGGAGGAACCTCCGGCATCGGCGCCGGCACTGTCGAGCGTCTGTGCGCCGACGGGGCTAAAGTCATTTTCACCGGCTCCAACCAGGCGGCGGCGGATGCGCTGTGCGCCGCGACCGGGGCCGAGTTCGTGAAGCACAACGTCACCGACGCGGCGGCGTGGGACGGCCTGATCGCGCAGATCCTCGGAACGCACGGGCGGCTCGACATCGCCTTCGCCAACGCCGGGACCGAAAGCGGGGACGGCAGCATCGAGAGCATCTCGATCGAGGGCTGGAACAACGTCATGGGGGTCAACCTCACCGGCGTCATGCTCACCGTGCAGCACGCGATGCGGGCCATGGCGAAGAATCCGGAAGGGCCGGTCGGCTCGATCATCGTCAATTCCTCGATGAACGCGCACCGGGCGATGGGCAACTTCGTGGCTTATTCGGTGTCGAAGGCCGCCGTGATCGCGCTGGTCAAGGCGTCGGCGGTGCATTCGGGCAACCAGAAGTACGGCATTCGCGTCAACGCCGTGCTGCCGGGCGTCGTCGAGACCGCCCTGATCGTCAACCTGATCGAGAAATCGGGCGACCCCGTCGCCACCCGCGCCGCCTACGAGGGCCTGTCTCCGATGGGCCGCATGGCCGCTGTGGAGGAAGTCGCCGGCATGGTCGCATGGCTTGCGAGCGATGAGGCAAGGTTCTGTTCGGGAAGCGAATTCACCATGGACGGCGCGTCCACTGCAGGGATGAACGGCGTATGAGCGAGGAACTGGGTTCGCAGCGGCTGAAGGGCCGCGTAGCGCTGGTTTCCGGCGGGCTTCGCGGCATCGGCCTCGCCTGCGTCGAGCGCTTCCTGGCCGAAGGCGCCGAAGTGGTCCTGACCGACCTCGAGGCGCCGGACACCGAGTATGCCAGCGCCACGCTCGCCCGTCTGGGGCAGGCCGCCAGCTATGTCAGCGCCAATGTCGCCAGCGAGAGCGATTGGGCCAAAGTGCTCGCCGCCGTGACCGAAAGGCACGGAAAACTGCACATCCTGGTCAACAATGCGGGCATCGACCTGACCGGCCCGGTGGCCGAGACCTCGCTTGAAGGCTGGCGCCGGATCATGAGCATCAACGTCGACGGCGTGTTCCTCGGCGTGCGGACTTTCGTGCCGCTGATGGCCGCGAGCGGGGCGGAGTTCCGGGGCGGCGCCTCGATCATCAACGTCAGTTCGATCATGGGCCTGGTCGGCATGAGCGAGGTTTCGGGCTACAACGCCAGCAAGGGCGCGGTGCGGCTGTTCACCAAGTCGATCGCGCTGGAATTTGCCGAAAAGAAGATGCCGATCCGCGCGAATTCGCTGCATCCCGGCTTCGTTCTGACCCCGCTCCTCAAGGAAGGCTTCCAGCGCTGGGTCGACAAGGGCGTCGCCAGCAAGGCGCAGGATCTGGTCGATCTGATGTCCAGCAAGACCCCGATCGGACGGCTGGCGGACCCGGCGGAACTGGCCAGCGCGGTCTATTTCCTCGCGTCTTCGGACAGTTCGTACATGACCGGCGGCGAGCTTGTCGTCGATGGCGGCTGGACCGCGCAATAGCGGCACAAAGCGGCACTCAACGGCACCTAGCGATACCATAACCCCACCACAGCGGCACACAGAGGCCCTTGGGAGAGACAAGACCATGACCATCGCCCTTCCCGACGTGATCGCCGTCGTCACCGGCGCCGCCGGCGGCATCGGCCGCGAGATCGTCAAGGCCATGAAGGCCGCCGGCGCCACCGTGATCGCCACCGACCTCAAGGACAGCGCAGACATCGAAGGCGCCGACCACTACCTCAGGCACGACGTCACCAGCGAGGCCGACTGGCGCGCGGTGGAGGCGCTGGTGCGCGAAAAATACGGCCGCCTCGATGCACTGGTGAACAACGCGGGCTTCTCGATCGTGACGAAGTTCGAGGACACACCGCTCTCCGAGTTCCACAAGGTCAACGCCATCAACGTCGACTCGGCTATCATCGGCACGCAGGTCATGCTGGGCCTGCTGCAGGAAGGCGGCAAGGCGCGGCCCTCGGGCGCCTCGATCATCAACTTCTCGAGCGTCGGCGGCCTGCGCGGCGCGGCGTTCAATGCCGCCTATTGCGTCAGCAAAGCGGCGATCAAGATGCTTTCGAAGTGCCTGGGCGCAGAGTTCGCCGCGCTCAAGTACAACATCCGCGTCAACTCGGTGCACCCCGGCGGGATCGACACGCCGATGCTGAACTCGATCATGGACCGCTACATCGAGCTTGGCGCTGCGCCTTCGCGCGAAGCCTCGATCGCGGCGATGAACGTCGCACACCCGATCGGCCGCCTCGGCAAGCCGGAGGAAATGGCGGGCGGCGTGGTGTTCCTCGCCTCCACCGCCTCCAGCTTCATGACCTGCGACGAGCTGGTGATGGACGGCGGGTTCAGCCAGGTCTGAAAAGGAGGAACGGAGCATGGCCCAGAAACTGCCCGGCGTCATCGGCGTCCACCATATCGGCGTATCGGTGCCCGATCTGGGCAAGGCACGCGAATTCTACTTGGACATCCTCGGCGCGGTCGAGGAGGTCGAGCCGCTGAGCTGGTCCGACAACCCCTTCATCGATCAGGTCGTCGGGCTGGAGGGCAGCGCCGCCCGGCAATTCTTCTGTCGCCTCGGCAACGTGCAGATCGAAGTCTTCGAATATCTCGCCCCCAAACAGGCGCCGCAGGACCCGCGCCGGGGTGTCAACGAATACGGCTATACCCATATGGCGCTGCAAGTGGAGGACGTCCTTGCCGTCCACGAACGGATCGTCGCGGCTGGCCTGCCGGTGCACACGCCGCCCGCGATGGAGGGCATCACCGTCGATGCGAACGGCATGAAACACGGCTATGCCGGAACCTATTGCCGCGACTTCTTCGGCAATGTCTTCGAGATTCTGGAGATCCACGAGACGCCGGAAATCCTGCCAATCCACGCCTGACCTTCCGCGTTCACATTTGAACGCAAAGGAAAAAATTTTACTCGGCAGTGCAAATTCGCCGGATGAACCGAAACTTAATCGGTCCGGCCGTGTTCCCGGAATGAGAGACAGCGCGGTATCGGTCGCGATGCCGCCCCCGCCCGGGAGCCTGAAACGTGGATATGAACACCCTCAACCGCAGCCGTGCCCAGCAGGTGGCGCGCATCGTCGAGATTCGTGCCGTCGAAAGCGGCGCAGTGGACGCTGATGTCGTGCCGGCCGCCCTGCTTCGCGATGCGGTGCGCGAAGCCGGGTTGTTCCAGCGTTCGGTGCTTGGTCACCTCGACCACAAGGAATGGCGCGACCGCGTTCGCGCCGACGGCCAGCGGCTTATGGACCTGCTCGCCGAGATCGGTTTCCGTCCCAGCGAGCGCGCAGCCCGCAAATCCGCCTGACGCCGCTCCTGATGGCAAGCGCGGCGCTCACATTCTAGCGGTCTCCGTCTACAGAAAAATACGCCGGAGTTCGGGCATAATAGTCCGATCCCAGTCGGCAATCGACAAGCCCGGCATCGACTGCGAGCACCTGCCCTGTAACGTTCAGCCCGTCGTCGCCGGCCAGATAGGCGAAGGCCCCCGCGATTTCGTCGGCTTCGACGACGCGGCGCAGCGGGTTGCGCGCCTCGGCGGCCTTGCGCATCGCGGAGGCATCGCCATAGGCAAGCTCGGTCATGCGGGTCGGCACGTTTCCGGGCGCGACGGCATTGACCCGGATACCGTCGGCCGCCAGTTCCGCCGCGACCGAGCGGGTCAGTCCGATCACTGCATGCTTGGCCGCAGTATAGGCATGCGGCCCCAAGGGTGCGAGACCGGCGGCGCTGGAGGTCGAGAGGATCACGCCCGCCCCCTGCGGCCGCATGACGCGCGCAGCGTGCTTCATGCCGTAGAACACACTGTCGAGCAGTACCGCCAGCGTATTGCGCCACGCCGCCGCTTCGATCGCCTCGACGCGGCCCACTGCGCCGAGTTGCCCGGCGTTGTTGACCATGCAGTCCAGCCGACCATGCAACACCATAGCCTGATCCACGAGGGCGGCGACGTCCTCCTCGCGGGTGACGTCGCAGGGAACGAAAGCGGCGGAAAGCTCCTCGGCCAGCGACTGGCCCGCGTCCTGCCTGATATCACCAAGCACCAGCACGGCGCCCTCCCGCGCGAACCGGCGCGCGGTCGCTTCGCCAAGCCCGCTTGCCGCTCCGGTTATTACCGTGACCTTACCTTCAAGCCGCATCTTCGCTCTCCATTATTGGATTCATTGATGAATGTTTCATATGAACAATTCGCCGATGCTCAAACGTCTCATGCTGGCCGCCGCGTGGCTGGGCACGCAAGCGTTCCATTCGATTATCTCTAATAATCCTTAATCTTATGGTGCCGCCCTGCAGCGCCGCGATCGCCTGCGCCCTTGTGCGCGAGCCATAAATTTTGCAGTCTTGACTGCTTGTTTTTATAACCCGACAAGAACAACGAAGACAGCGAGAGAGGGTCATGAGCAGGTTCTACGGCGAGGTCATGCAGGCAGGCTATCTGGTCGAGGCTCTGGAACCCGCAATCGCGTATTGGACCAAAAGTCTCGGCATAGGTCCGTTCTTCGTCATGCCGCGGCCCGAATTCATCTGGCTGCGCAATGGCGGCGAGGATGTGGACGATACAGCGATTATTTCCCAGGTCGCCCTCGCCCACAGCGGAGCGATGCAGATCGAGCTGATCGTGCCCGGCCCCGCGCCATCGACTTATCGCGATTTCCTCGCCGCAGGCGGGCGCGGCCTGCATCACATCGGTATGGCCAGCGACGATTTCGACGCCCAGCGGCAGGCGGCGCTTGGCGCGGGTCTGACCGTGGCGACCGAAGGCGCCTCGCAGCGCACCCGCTTCGCCTACATGCAACCTGCCGCAGAAGCGCCCGGACCGATCGTCGAACTGATCGACATGGTCCCGGTGATGCGCGAGATTCATGCCCACGTGAAAACCGCCTCGCTGGGCTGGGACGGGAGCGACCCTGTCCGGCACCTCTGACATTCGGGAGACAGCGAAGTGACCCCATGTCCGCTCGGCCGCACCGGCCTCACCGCCGCCCCGCTGATGCTGGGCGGCAACGTCTTCGGCTGGACCGCCGACCGCGAGGAAAGCTGCGCCATCCTCGACGCTTTCGTCGATGCGGGCGGCGCACTGATCGACACCGCCGACGTCTATTCCGCCTGGGTCCAGGGCAATGCGGGCGGCGAATCCGAAACGCTGATCGGCGAGTGGCTGCGCCGTAGCGGCAAGCGCGAGCAGGTCCTGATCGCCACCAAGGTCGGGCTGCTCCCCGGCGCTGGCGGCAAGGGCCTTTCGGCCTCGCGCATTGCCGGGGCCGTCGAGGAATCGCTGCAGCGGCTCGGCACCGACCGCATAGACGTCTACTTCGCTCATCGCGACGATCCCGAAACACCGCTGGAAGAAACCCTTGATGCCTTCGACCGGCTGGTGAAAGCCGGGAAGGTGCGGGTGCTGGGCGCTTCCAATTACGCGCCGGACCGCCTCGATGCGGCGCTGGCGGTCAGCGACGCCAATGGCTGGGCGCGTTTCGCGGTGATCGAGCCGCGCTACAATCTGCTGGAGCGCGATACCTACGAAGGGGCGCTGCAGGAGATCGCCCTGCGCGAAGGGCTTGGCGTGGTTCCGTTCTACGCGCTCGCCAATGGACTGTTGACCGGCAAGTACCGCAGCCTCGACGACATCGCCGGCCATCCCCGCGAGGTCTACCTCCGACCGATCTTCTTGCGCCCGGAGGTGCCCCGCCTGATCGCCGCGATGGAGCAGGTGTCGCGGGAGACGGCCGCCTCGATGGTGGCCGTCGCCATTGCGTGGATGCTGGCGCAGCCGGGCGTCACCGCTCCGATCGCCAGCGTATCGCGCCCCGAACAGCTCGGCGACCTCGTCGCAGGCACGCGCCTGACGCTCGATGCCACGCATCTGGCCGTGCTGGACAAGGCACTCGCCTAAACACACGCGAACGCTCCTGAAACAAGAGGCCGGCGCGCGATTGGAGGATCGCGTACCGGCCAGGAGAGGATGGGTGTCCTGCAAACCGGGAGGACGAACCGGAAAATTCGTTGCAATCAGTAGTGGTAAGTGACCTGCACCTGCACCGTGCGCGGGATGTTGGCATAGCCGCGCTGGTCGCCCAGCACGCCGCCATCGGTCCCGGTGCCGCGACCGGTGCCCGGCGCATCCAGCGCACCCGAGATGACGAACTGGTTGGTCAGGTTCTTGCCGATGACCGCCAGATCCCAGCCCGCTTTCGAACTGAGCGTCAGCGACGCGTCGAGGTTCACGTACTTGGGCTGCGTCGCGATCGGGTTGTTGAACGGCGATGCATTGTAGCTGCTGGAATAGCGCGCATCGGCCGAGAGCGTCAGCGACATGTCGGGGCTGAGGTCTGCCTCGTAGCTGGTGCCCAGCGCCGCCGTCCAGCGCGGCGCGTTGGCCGTCGGCTTGCCGCTCAGGTCCTGCACGAAGAGGCCGCCGTAAGGGCTGCTCGCGGTGGGATTGCAGCCCTGCAGGCGGGTCTGGCCGGTGACGCACGGTGCGATGAAGTCCACGTAGCGCGCCTTGTTGTAGTTCAGCGCGCCGCGCATCGTCAGGCCCGGAAGCGCATGCGGCGCCCACTCGGTCGAGATCTCGACGCCCTTGGTGCGCGCCGAACCCGCGTTCGTGGTGATGTAGCGGAACGTCTGCGCCTCGAAGAAATCGACCTGCAGGTTGGTATATTCATACGTGTAGAGCGCCACATCGAAGCGCAGCTGGTTGTTGAACAGCGTGGTCTTCACGCCGCCCTCGAAGCCCTTGGCCTTCTCCGGCTCGAAGTCGAGATCGGCGGGGATCGACGCGTTGGTATAGGAACTCTGGTTTGAGAAGCCGCCCGACTTGTAGCCGGTCTTGAAGCCGCCATAGATGTTGACGCCCGGCACAGGCTTGTACGACGCGGTGATTTCCGGGCTCCAGTTGGTGAAGGTCTGGTTCTTGTAGATCGGGTCGTTCAGGCGGTTGATCTGGCCGGGGCGATTGACCGGGTGGACGAAGAAACTGTCCTTGGTCTCATGCGTGTAACGGATACCCGACGAGAGTTCGACCTCGGGCACGACCTTCCAGGTGACTTGCGCGAAGGGAGAGATCGTCTCACCCTTGGTGTAGGAATCCTTGCCGAAGGCGACGTATTCCCATTCCGGCCGCTGGGTGCTGACGCGCGTGTTGCCCGAATAGACGTACTGGTCGGACTGCAGTTTGGTCTTCTGATACAGCACGCCGAGCATCATGTTGACCGGGCCGTCGTAGTTGGTCTGCGCGCGCAGTTCCTCCGAGAACGCCCACCACTTCTCACGCGAGCCTACGTAGATCTGCACGGCGCGCTGCTGGTAGTCGCTGTCGGTCAGCCAGCGGTTGTTCTGGTTCTGGTAGTTGGTGGCCGACGTCAGCGTGACATCGCCCAGGTTCCATTCCAGATTGTTGGTCGCCTGCCAGGAGCGGTACTTCGTGTAGAGTTCGCCATCTGCGCGCGCGAAGGGGAAGTTCGCGGCAATCTCGGTCGGCATCTGGTTGTGGTAGTATTTCCAGTCCCGCTTGCAGGGCACGCCGGGTTGCAGCGTGCTGAACCCGGTGGCGCAGGAGAACACGATGTTGTTCCAGGCGCCGTCGTTGGTGGTCGTCTCGTTGGCGGACACCTTGAAAGTGTTGGTGATGGTGTCGGTCGGCTCCCACTTGAGCGTGAGGCGGCCGACAAGTTCCTTCTCCTTGGGGCCGCGGCGGTCGCCCGGAGGCGCAACCAGGTTCTGTACCGGGCCGCCGGCCTGGTCGGTGACGGTGAAGGGCTGCGCCGTGGCGTAATTGCGCGAATAGCCGCCGAACATCTTCGATGCCCGCAGCGCCACGCGCAGCCCGAGCGTGTCGGTGAGCGGCGTGGAGATCATCTGCTCAATGTAGGGCCGCTTCGCCCGGAACTCGTAGCCCACGCGGGTCGAGCCCTCGAAGCTGGAGCCGGGATCTGCGGTGGTGATCGAAATCACGCCCGCCGTCGCGTTCTTGCCGAAGAACAGCGCCTGCGGGCCTTTCAGCACCTCGATCCGCGACAGGTCGAAGAAGCCTTCGTTGAGGATGCGGCCGCTGGCGTAATAGATGCCGTCGACGATGATCGCGGTGGAGGATTCGATGCCCAGCGCGCTCGCCGGGGTGCCGATGCCGCGTAGCGAGATCTGCGCGCCGGAACCCGTCGTCGCGCGGCCGACCGTGAGGTTCGGCGTCGTCGCGGCGATGCGCTCGATGTTGGAGATGTCCTGCCGGGCGATCTGCGCGGGCGAATAGGCGGTCACCGCGACGGGAATGTCCTGCAGCGATTCCGAACGCTTGCGCGCGGTGACGACGATTTCCTCGAGGCCGCCCGCAGCCGCCTGAGGGGCGGCGTCCTGAGCCATCGCGGGGCTGGCGAGGCCGATCGCGGAAGCCGACGCCATGAGCCCGGCTAGCAGGCAGGCGCGATGAAAGTTCGGTAGGTCCTTCATTCTCTTCTCCCCGTTCATCTCTTCGCTGCGAAGGATGACTTATTTAGAAAATCGAAGGCATGACCACAGCCCCCGGACATGCCGGAGTGCGCGGTGGAGCCAGTCTTCATCCCGTTCCCTGGAGCACCCGGCGATTCGTCGCCATGGTGATCCAACCTCTTTTCTGCCCGGCTTTATGCGCAGGATGATCCGCCGTGACAATAAAAAAGTCGATCATGATTGCTTTTTTATGACGCGCGCAAGCCCGCAACCCCGCCAAACCTGCGGGTTTCAGCGATAGGCCGCATTCAAAGTGCGGCTAGATAGCAACAATTGAGCTAGACTTATTACCCGTCGCTCGCCATGCTTCGGGTCATCGGCCGCGAGCGTGACCGCCTTCGTGCGGAGGCGCTGCGGCCCAACGACAATCATGGATGGAGAGGCGCCCGATGCCGGTCATGGCTGAGAGGATTTCCGTTGTGTCGCCCGTCGCGGGAGTGAAGCGGCGATGAGTGAGGCTCTCGATTACGACGTCATCGTCATCGGCACCGGGGCGGCGGGGCTCAGCGCCGCGGCGCTTGCAGCACAGGGCGGCGCCAGCGTCCTGATGGTCGAGGCAGCCGACCGCACCGGCGGGTCGAGCGCCTTGTCCGGCGGCGTGTTCTACGCGGCGGGCACATCGCTCCAGCGCGAGGCCGGGCTGGAGGACGACACGGCCGAGGCGATGTTCCACTATTACATGACGCTCAACCAGTACAAGCTGGAGCCCGCCCTCGTGCGCACGCTTTGCGAACGCTCGGCCGAGGCGTTCGAGTGGCTGCGCGGGCTGGGCATCGGGTTCACGGTGGACAACCTCTATGCATCGGGAGTCGACAAGGTCCGGCGCGGCCACCGTGCCACCGACGGCGGCGCGGGCATCGTCGAGGGCCTCGAAGGCTTCCTGTCCGGCAGGAACATCGACACCGTCCTCGATACCCGCGTCGAGACCCTGCTGGTCGAGAACGGCCGGGTCTGCGGCATCGTCGCCGACGGCGCGCCGGTGCGCAGCGCCGCAACGGTGATCGCCACCGGCGGCTTCGGCGCCAATCCCGAGATGCTGGCGCAACTCTATCCCGATGCCTCGCGTTACGGCGACCTCCACTGGTATATCGGCGCCCCTACCTGCCGGGGCGATGGCCTCGGCCTTGCCGCGCAAGTGGAGGGGCAGTTGAGCAAGGCCAATCGCGGCCTGCTCCTGATCACTCCGGGCTTCGTCAAGGACCTCGAAAGCTACCTCCCCGGCTGGCTGATGATGGTGAACCGCGACGGGCGCCGGTTCATCGACGAAACGATAGAATATTCGGTCCTCGCCGCCGTCCTCGACGAACAGCCGGGACGGGACTGCTTCGCGGTGTTCGACGAGGCATCGCGCCTCGCCTCGAAGACCACCAAATACCGGCCTGCCCCCAACTGGACGGCGGACCGGCTGCTGGACCATGTGGAGGCCGGAACGCTGATCAGCGCACCGACGCTGGAGGACCTTGCCGGGAAACTCGGCGTGCCAGCCGCCCGTCTTGCGACGACGGCAGAGCGCTACAATTCGCTGGTAGAGATAGGGAACGACGAGGACTACTTCAAGCCCTCGGCGATGCTGCGGCCGGTCGCGCAAGGGCCGTTCTACGCCGCGCATATCCGCCCGGCCGTGATCTGCTGGACGGGCACCGGCATCCGTATCGACACCGAAGCCCGCGTGCTCGGCGCCGACGATCGCCCGGTGCAGGGCCTCTACGCCGCCGGGGAGACGACCGGCGGCATGTTCGGCCAATGCTACGCGGCGGGCGGCGCCTCGATCGGCAACGCGGTCGTCTTCGGCCGCATCGCCGGAGCCAACGCCGCGAAAGAGAAGGTGAACGCATGACCATGGGAGACAGGACCGTCGACGTCCTCATCGCCGGGACCGGCGCGGCGGGCCTCACCGCCGCCGTCACCGCGCGGCGCGCCGGGCTGGACGTGCTGGTGGTGGAGAAGGAAGCCGTCTTCGGCGGCACCACCGCGACCTCCGGCGGCGTGCTGTGGGTGCCCGGCAACCACCACTCCCCGGCCATGCAGCGCGCCACCGGCCAGAGCGACGACATCGAAAGCGCCCGCGCCTATCTGGTCGAGGAAACCGGCAACTACATCGAGCCCGACCGGGTCGAGGCCTACCTCGACACCGCGCCGCGCATGGTGCGCTTTCTGGAAGAAAACAGCCACGTCCGGTTCTACGGCATGGACTATCCCGACTATCACTCGGAGAGCGCGCATAGCTCCATCGTCCGCTCGATCGGCACCGTGGACTACGAGGCGCGCGAACTCGGGCCGCACCTGAAGAACCTCAAGCAGCAGTTGCCGCAGACGCTTTTCCTGGGCTTCGCCGTGGGCTCGGGCGTGGAAATGATCCAGTTCATGAAGGCTGGCCGATCAGTCAAGGCGCTGGGCTTCGTCGCGAAGAAGCTGGCCCGGCACTTCGCCGACGTGCTGCGCTATGGCGAGGGGCAGCAAGTGGTGCGCGGGCGGGCGCTGGTGGCGCGGCTGGCGCGCACGCTGTTCGACCTCGACGTGCCGATCTGGCTCTCCTCCCCCGTTGCCGGGCTGACCCGCGCGGACGGGCGCGTCACCGGGGCCGAGATCGACACGCCGCAAGGCCGCGTGCGGATCACCGCGCGCCGGGGCGTCGTGCTCGCCTGCGGGGGCTATCCCAACGACCCGGAGCGCCGCGCCGCCACCTTCCCGGCACCTGCGAACAGCCGCGAGCAGCGCAACCCGACCAACCCCGGCAACACCGGCGACGGCATCCGCCTGGCCGAGAGCGTCGGCGGCGTCTTCAACGGCAATGTCGCCCATGCAGCACCGTGGATGCCGGTCTCGGTGCTGCCGGGCTCGACGGACTTCACCGGCGTCTGGCCGCACCTGATCGACCGTCAGAAGCCCGGCTTCATCGCCGTGCGCCCGGATGGCCGCCGCTTCGGGGACGAGTCCAGCGCCTACCACGACCTCGTCCCCCAAATGACCCGGGCGAGCGAGGGCGACGCCAGCGCATGGTGCTGGCTGATCGGCGACGCGGCGGCGGTGAAGAAATGGGGCATCGGCATGGTCCGCCCCTTCCCCATTCCCCACGGCGAGCATGTGCGCAGCGGCTACCTCAAGCGCGCCGCGACGCTGCAGGAACTCGCCGCCCAGTGCGGCATAGACGCCGCCGCGCTGGAACGCACGGTCGCGACCTTCAACGCCAATGCCGAGGCCGGAGTGGACCCCGAGTTCGGACGCGGCGGGCGGGTCTACGACGTCTATCAGGGCGACCCGGAGCACCGGCCCAACACCTGCCTCGGCCCGCTGACCAAGGGGCCGTACTACGCCATCCGCATGGAGGCCGGGATCATCGGCACCTTCGCGGGGCTCAAGACCGACCGCCACGCCCGCGTCCTCGACGGCGAGGGCGCGCCGGTGCAGGGCCTCTACGCAGTGGGCAACGACCAGGCCAACGTCTTCGCCGGAGCCTACCCGGGCGCGGGGGCGACGATCGGCCCTGCCATGACCTTCGCTTACATCGCGGGCAGGCACCTTGCGGGCCAGGCGGCGTAAATGGAGGAGTTCGACTTCATCGTCAGCGGCGCGGGCTCGGCGGGCTGCGTCGTCGCGGCGCGGCTCAGCGAGAACGGGCGTTACTCGGTGCTGCTGCTGGAGGCGGGGCCGGAGGACAAGGCGTTCTGGATCAGGCCGCCGATGGGCTACCCGATGCTGTTCGCCGATCCCAGGGTCAACTGGATGTTCGAGAGCGAGCCCGAGGCCGAACTCGGCGGCCGCCGCATGTACCAGCCTCGCGGCAAAGTGCTGGGCGGGACCAGCTCGATCAACGGCATGCTCTACATTCGCGGCAACGCGCGCGACTACGACGACTGGCGCCAGCGCGGCTGCGAGGGATGGAGCTTCGCCGACGTCCTGCCCTATTTCCGCAAGGCCGAGGACCAGCAGCGCGGACCCAATGCCTATCACGGCGTCGGCGGGCCGCTGACGGTGTCCGACCAGCCCGGCCGCTCCGAGATCGCCGTCGCCATCGTCGAGGCGGCGCAGGAGGCGGGCATTCCCTACAACCCGGACTTCAACGGCGCGGAGCAGGAAGGCACCGGCTTCTTCCAGACGACCACCCGCAACAACCGGCGCTGGAATACCTCGCAGGCGTACCTCACCCCGGCGCGGGGGCGGGCCAACCTGAAGATCGAGACCGGCGCCCATGCTACCCGCGTCATCGTCGAAGGAGGGCGCGCCACCGGGATCGAGTACCGCACCAAAGCGGGCCTGGTCACCGCGAAGGCGCGGCGCGAGGTGGTGGTCTGCGGCGGCGCCTTCGGGTCGCCGCAGCTTCTGCAGCTTTCCGGCATCGGCCCCGCCGCGCACTTGCGCGAAAGCGGCATCGCACCGGTGCTCGACCTTCCGGGCGTCGGCGCCAACCTGATGGACCACTTCTACATCTCGCTGATGTTCCGCTGCACCCGGCCGATCACCATCAACGAACTGGCCAACAGCCCGCTGCGCAAGCTGAAGGCGGGGATCGACTACATCCTGTTCAACAAGGGGCCGCTCGCCAGCAACGGCATCTATGCGGGCATCTTCACCCGCACCGACGCGCGGCAGGACCGGCCCAACCTGCAGGTCAACACCAACATCTGGACCGTGCAGAGCCGCACGGCGGCGGGCATGAAGGCCCACCCCTTCCCCGGCTTCACGATGAGCCCGGTCCACCTCAACCCGCGCGCAAGCGGCACGGTGCGGCTGCGCGGGCCGGACCCGCTGGCCGACCCGGTGATCCGCCAGAACTTCCTGACCGACCGCATCGACGTGGACGCGATGATTGCGGCGGTGAAGGTGGTGCGCGGCGTGGCCGCCCAGCCCGCGCTCGCGCCCTACAATGCGGGCGAGATATCGCCCGGCGCGGATGCCCGCAGCGACGCGGAGATCGAGGCTTACGTGCGCGCCGCCGCCATCGCCAACCTGCACCCGGTCGGTTCGTGCCGGATGGGTGTCAGCGCCGACGCGGTGGTCGATCCGCGCCTGCGCGTCCACGGCATCGCCGGGCTTCGCGTCGCCGACGCCTCGATCATGCCGAGCCTGCCGTCCGGCAACACCAACGCCCCCTCGATCATGATCGGCGAGAAGTGCGCCAACATGATCCTGGAAGACGCCCGATAAAAGAGGAGAGAGACATGCCGACACTGGAACAGCGCCTCGCCCGGCTGGAAGCGGAATCGCAGATCCGCCAGCTCGTCGCCCGCTACTGCTTCACCATCGACGACCGCGACATCGACGGCATCCGCGCCCTCTTCGCGCCCGATGCAGTGCTGAAATCGGCGGACGGGGTGATGAACGCCACCGGCGTCGATGCGATCATGACGCAGTACGACGGACGCTTCGACGTGCTCGGGCCGGGGCATCACTTCATGCACGACGTCCAGATCGACTTCCTCGGCGACGGCTCGCTAGAAGCGACCGGCCGCGTGATCGGCCATGCGGAACTGTGGCGCGGCGGCAGGATGATGGTCACCGCCATCCGCTACGACGACACGTATCGCAACACCGACGCGGGCTGGAAGTTCGCCGAGCGGACGATCGGCTTCCTCTACTACGTGCCGATCGAGGAGTATCCCGGCATCCTCTCCACGCCCTTGCGCAACCACGCCTATCCCGAGCCCATGCCGGCGGATTTCCCGGAGCGCCTGCCGACGTGGATCGCCTACGAGAAATCACGCGGGAGGGGTTGAATCCTCCCCGGCACGGGGAGGATGCGCGTGTCGTACGTCATCCCAGCGAAGGCTGGGACCGCTGGCCGCGCAAAGCCCAACCCTCGGAAGAGCGCCCGGACGATAGTTGGTCGTAACAGGCCAG